>JBCDDO010000142.1:0-7244 GCA_039180245.1 Pseudomonadota bacterium
GGCCCGAGTTTTTGGGGTCAGGCCAGCGCGGCCTTGGCCTTGTCGACGATCGCGTTAAAGGCGTCGGGCTCATGCACGGCGAGATCGGCAAGAACCTTGCGGTCGACCTCCATCCCCGATTTGGTCAGCCCGTTGATGAAGCGCGAATAGGTCATGCTCTCATCATGCGCGCGCACCCCGGCATTGATCCGCTGGATCCAAAGCGCCCGGAAATTGCGCTTGCGGGTCTTGCGGTCGCGGGTGGCGTATTGCATCGCCCGGTCGACCGATTGCTTGGCGACCCGGAAGACATTCTTGCGCCGGCCGGAATGACCCTTGGCCGCATCGATGACCTTCTTGTGGCGGGCATGGGCGGTGACGCCCCGTTTCACACGTGACATGGGACGGCCTCCTTACCGGTCGTAGGGCATGAATTGCTTGACGATGCGCGTGTCGGGCTCGCTCATCACCGTGGTGCCGCGCGCATTGCGGATGAATTTTCGCGTGCGCTTGATCATGTTGTGGCGCTTGCCGGCCTGGGCGACCTTCACCCGACCCGTGGCCGTGACTTTGAAGCGCTTCTTGGCGCTCGACTTGGTCTTCATTTTGGGCATTTCGCTCTCCGTCTGACATCCCGTCCTGCGGGGCACCCCGAACCGGGGTCAAAGAAGCGACACGGCAGCCCTGTCAGCCGGCCGCTTCGGTTTGGAACGCGGTCTATAGGCAAGCTGCGGGGGCGGTGCAAGGGGCTTCAGACACCGGGCGAACGGGCGGTGAAAACCCTGATGTAATCGCCCGGGCTCCAGGCCAGCCAATCGACATTGAGCTGGAAGGGGTTCTCGGCATCGATCCAGACCCGGTCCTCGCCCTCAAGCCCACGGAACCCCGGATTGAGATAGGTGATCGCGGTGTTGGCCAGAAAATCGGTCGCCTGCAGGGTCCAGACGCTGGTCGCCACGCCCAAGATCGGCGCATCGAACTCCACCCAGCCCTGTTGCCACGCAACCCCGGCAGGATCGAAGAAAACATAATGGCTTGCCACGATTGTGCCGGCCGGGATCACCGCGCCATACGGGCTTCCTGCGGCGATGTCGACGCGAATGTCGCGGTCCAGACGGATGTTCTGATCCTCGTCAAATCCATAAAGACCGGGATCCTGGAACGTGTCATTTCCGACCGGCCGGGCCTGGTCGGGATCGAGCTTTGCAAACGCGCCCGGCTGGCTGCCCCCCGTCACCGCACCGTCAAGAATGAAAGCCGCCGCGGGCATCGCCGAAACGATCCCAAACAGCGCAGCGATAAGTGCCAACCAAAGATGCATAGCCCCAGGCTAGGCCGGCCCCGTGCCGGCAGCAAGCTGGATGCGGCGCCTCAGCCGCGGCGGGGCCATCCCGGATGCAGATCGTCGATCACGATTGCGTGGCGATGCACCCCGCCTGACGCCGGCTGCCCGACGAGATGCGGGTGATTGGCTGGCAGGTCGGGATGCGCATGCATGAGCTCGTCTGCCTCGTCGCGCCACAAAAGCGCCGCACCAAGCGTGGCGGTCAGGGCAATCGCACCCAGGATGAGCAGGATCGGCCCCAATCCCAACACCGCCCCGCCCCAGCCTGCCAGCGGATAGGTCAGCAGATAGCAGGCATGCGACAGCGCGAATTGGGCGGTGAAGAGAGCCGGGCGATCCTGGGCATGGGCCGAGCGGCGCAAAAGCCGGCCCGACGGGGTGAGCACAGCCGAGAACCCAAGCCCCATCAGCGCCCAGAGCCCCAAAAGCACAGGCCAGATGAGCTCTCCTGCCAATGACAGCCACAGCCCAGCCGGCACTGCCACGCAGCTCAAAAGCCCCGATGCCGCCAGCATCACCTCGCGGTCCGACAGCCTTTCAAGCAGTTTTGGCAGAGACAGGGCCGCGATCATGGATCCTGCGCCGAATGCCCCAAGCGCGACAGCCAGCGCCGTTTCGGAGGCGTCCCCTTGGGCCTGCACCATCAAAACCGTGTTCACGATGACAAAGGCCGCCACGGCCGCTGCTGCCAAGCACAGCGCAAGCAGCCCGCGCAGCCTGGGGGTGGCCAGATAGATCCGGATCCCGACCGTGAGCCGCTCGCGAAATGGGCGGGTCACATCTTGGCCGGCGGGCCCCGGCAAGCTTGCGCGGGCCACCAAGACCGCCGAGAGCAAAAAGCCCAGCACAGTGAAGCCAAAGAGGTTGTAAAAGCTCATCACCAACAAGAGCAGCCCCGCAAGCGCCGGGCTCACCAGCGTTTCCAGCTCATAGGCGATGCGCGACAGCGACAAGGCGCGGGTGTAGCGGGCCTCGTCCGGCAGCACATCGGGGATAAGCGCCTGGAATGCCGGGGTGAAGGTGGCCGACGCGAGCTGCAACAGAAAGATCAGCGCATAGATCTGCCAGACGGCATCGATAAAGGGCAGCGCCAGGGCCACGGTGGCGCGGCAGATATCGGCCGAAATCAGCAGGATTTTACGGTCGACCCGCGCAACCAGCGCGCCGATCAGCGGGGCGGCGCCGACATAGGCGACCATCTTGATGAAGAGCGCCGTTCCCAGAACTGCGCCAGCCGCCTCGCCAGCCAAGCCGTAGGCCAGCAACGCAAGCGCCACAGTGAGCAGGCCCGATCCAATGAGTGCGATCACCTGGGCCGCAAAGAGCAACGTGAAGGTGCGGGATCGGAGGATCCAGGGCATGCCCTGAAAATAGCATGGGAAGGCCGCCGCGTCTTCCCCTCTGCCCAGCAGACCACCCTGCGGGACCCGGTCCGAAACTGGCCCCGGCCGACTCCTGGCGCGGTTCGGCAACAGGCCCAGTCCGGCGCCGGTCCGGCGAGGGTGTCAGACCGGCTCGCCCTCGAAGATCAGCCGCTCCTGCATCGGGGCGATGCGCAGGATATTGGTGGAGCCCGAGACATTGAACGGGATGCCGGCGGTCACGATGATGCGGTCGGTCTCGCTGCCGAACTCATCGCGCGAAGCCACACGCACGGCCGAGATCACCGCATGCTTGAAGCGCTCGACCTCTTCGACCACGACACAATGCAGCCCCCAGACCAGGCTGAGCTTGCGGGCGGTCGATTTCAGCGGCGTCAGCGCCAGGATCGGCACGCGCGGCTTCTCGCGGCTGACCGCTTGGGCGGTGATGCCGGAATGGGTAAAGCAGGCGATGGCGCGCACATCGGTGGTGTCGGCCACCTCGCGCGCCGCAGCCACGATGGCCGAGCTGACCGAGGGTTTGGACGGGCTGCGCGAGGACTCGATCACCTGCCGATAGGTGTCGTCTTCCTCAACACTTTCGGCCACCGCATTCATCGTCTGGACCGCCTCCAGCGGATACTCGCCGGCAGCCGATTCGCCCGACAGCATCACCGCATCCGCCCCTTCATAGATCGCCGTGGCCACATCCGAGACCTCGGCCCGGGTCGGCATGGGCGAGGTCATCATGCTTTCGAGCATCTGCGTTGCCACGATGACCGGTTTGCCCACCGCCCGGCAGGCCCGGATCAGCCGCTTTTGGATCGGCGGCACGCTTTGCACCGGCAGCTCGACGCCGAGATCGCCGCGGGCAACCATGATCCCGTCAGAGACGTCGAGGATCCCCTCAAAATGCTTCATCGCGGCGGGCTTTTCGATCTTGGCGATGATCTGGGCACGCCCTGCGATCAGCTCCCGCGCCTCGGTCACATCCTCGGCCCGCTGCACGAAGGAGAGCGCAATCCACTCCACCCCCAATTTGCAGGTGAACTCCAGATCCGCACGATCCTTTTCCGACAGCGCACGCAGCGGCAGCACCACATCGGGCACGTTCACGCCCTTGCGGTTGGAGATCTCGCCGCCCACCACGACCTCGGTCTCGGCGACGGTGCCATCGATCTTGGTCACGCGAAAGCGCAGCTTGCCGTCATTGACGAGCAGCGTCGCGCCGGGCGCCAGCGCTTCGAAGATCTCCGCATGCGGCAGTCGCACCCGCGTGCCATCGCCCGGCGCATCCTCCATATCGAAGCGGAAGGGCTGGCCCGGCTCCAGCATCACCGGCCCGTCGGCAAAGGTGCCCACGCGCAGCTTGGGCCCCTGAAGGTCGGCCACGATGCAGATCGGGCGCCCGACCTCCAGCTCCACCTCGCGGATCATCGCATGCCGCTGGCCGATCTCCTCGTGGCTGCCATGGCTCATATTGAGCCGGAAGACATCGGCGCCGGCGGCAAACAAGGCCCGGATCATCGCACGTTCAGAGGATGCCGGCCCGAGCGTGGCCACGATCTTCACATTCCGTCTGCGTCGCATCGGCCCGCCTCCCTGTCCGCCTGCCGGTCCGCTGGTCTGCCCAATTTGGGCCGGACTGGCCGTCTCGACGCGTCTGATAGCAGCTTTTTTTCAGCACGGCACCCCGCTCGCTTGTCCAATGGCGCGGGTTTCTGTAGGGCCGGTCGCCATGACGAATTCCTGTCACGAAATTGCCAATTCCGCAGGCAATGCGCGGCTGCTGATCACCTGCGATCACGCTTCCGCGCGGGTGCCGGCAGAGATCGGACCCCTGGGCGTGCCGGAGGCCGACATGGCGCGCCACATCGCCTTTGACGTGGGCGCGCGCGGGGTCGCGTTGGCGCTTTCGGCTGCGCTGGACGCGCCGGCGGTGCTGTCGACCGTGTCGCGGTTGGTGATCGATCCCAACCGGTCGGAAGACGACCCGACCCTGGTCATGGAGATTGCAGATGGCGCGCTGATCCCGGCCAATCGGGGCATCGCGCAAGCCGAGATCGACCGGCGCATCGCGGCCTATCACCGGCCCTATCACCGTGCCATTTCCGCAAGGCTCGACGCGGCCATTGCAGCCGGCCTCGCACCGGTGATCCTGTCCATCCATTCGATGACCGACCGGCTGGGCAACCGCCCGCCCCGGCCCTGGCAGATCTCGGTGCTCTATGCCTCGGATGACCGGATCGCGCGGCCGCTTCTGGCCCGGCTGCGCGCCGAGCCCGATCTCACCGTGGGCGACAATGAGCCCTATCACGGCGCTCTGGAGGGCGATGCGCTTTCCCAACACGGCCTGTCCCGCGGCCTGCCCCATGCCTTGATCGAGATCCGCAACGATCTCATTTCCACGCCAGAGGGCGAGCAGCGATGGGCCCAGCGCCTGGCCGGCCCGTTGCGCGATGTGCTTGCCCAGTATTGGGAGAGTGCCGATGGATGACGCGACCCGCACCGAGTTGGAGGCCGCCGCCTTTCGCCGCCTGGTGGCGCATCTGCGCAGCCGCACGGATGTACAGAACATCGATCTGATGACCCTGTCGGGCTTTTGCCGCAACTGCCTGAGCCGGTGGTATCAGGAGGCTGCCGCCGAGAAGGGCATCGAGATGAGCAAGGAGGCGGGACGCGAGATCGTCTATGGCATGCCTTATGCCGATTGGGTCGCCCAGCATCAGACCGAGGCGAGCCCGGCGCAGAAGGCAGCGTTCAACGCGGCGCCGAAAGACCATTGAGCGTTCTTTACGAGGCCGACGGGCGGATCGCGCGGATCACGCTCAACCGGCCCGAGGTCTTGAACGCGATCGATGCCGAGATGCCGGCCGCCCTTGCCGATGCCGTCGCGCGGGCCAGCGCAGCGCCCGACATCCATGTGATCGTGCTGGCCGGCGCTGGGCGGGCGTTCTGCGCCGGCTACGACCTTGCCGCCTATGCACAGGCCGAGGGGCCCAATCCGGGCATTCAGGAGATGCCCTGGGATCCGTTGCAGGATTACGCGTTCATGGCGCGCAACACCGAGGCCTTCATGAGCCTTTTTCGCGCGCCGGTGCCGGTGATCTGCAAGATCCACGGGTTCGCTGTGGCCGGCGGCTCGGACATCGCGCTCTGCGCCGATCTGGTGGTGATGGGCGAGACCGCGCAGATCGGCTATATGCCCGCGCGGGTCTGGGGCTGCCCGACCACGGCGATGTGGGTCTATCGCCTGGGGCCTGAGCGCGCCAAGCGGATGCTCTTTACCGGCGACAAGATCTCGGGCCGCGCGGCGGCCGAGATGGGCCTGGTGCTGGAGGCGGTTCCGGAGGCCGAGCTCGACGCGCGGGTCGAGGCGCTGGCCGCGCGCATCGCCTCCGTGCCGCGCAACCAGCTTGCAATGATGAAGATGATGACCAATCAGGCGCTGCTCAACCAGGGGCTTCAGACCACCCAGATGCTGGCCACGCTCTTTGACGGCATCACCCGGCATTCGCCCGAAGGGGTCAATTTCAAGGCCCGTGCCGAGGAAGTTGGCTGGAAACGCGCCGTCGAGGACCGCGATCAGGGCAACTGGGACTGGACGACCAATTCACGGCTGCCCGGCAATCGCTGATGCGCGGCCCATTTCCGCCCGATCCATGCTATGCTGGCGCGGGAGCTGGAGGCAGCGATGTCCGTCTTTCGCCGTTTGATCCTGCGGTTCATGTCGCCCAAGACACGCGCCAGGGCCGAAGCTGAAAGCCGCGCCTGGATCGCGACCTGCCCCGCATGCGGGCATGAACGCTCGGTCTGGGAGATGGGCGGGCTGCGCTACGGCGCCTCCGGCGCGCCCCGCTGGCGCCTGACCTGCCCGGCCTGCGGCGCGACAGGCTGGCATCAGGTGGAGAAGCGCTGCTAGGGCCGGACTGAGTGAGCGTCATCCCGCTTGGATTGCGACGGCGTGCATTATTGCCGCCTGGTCAAGCGTCCCGGTCACCGTACCACCACTCAGCCCCCAGAAGACACCGGCAGCAAATAGGCGACGTGGTCCGCCCCGCCAAAAGGCAAAGACCGCAAAGAGGAGCGGCCCCAAACCAAAAGGGACAAATGGGGCGGCATAGACGGCCGCGCCAAACCCGTACAGAATCGTCAACACATAGGCCGTTGGACCCAAAAGAAGGACGATTGCGGCGTCGGCGATGCCAAGGTAGGGGACCAAGGCGCTCGCGACAAATATTCCAGCACAGAATAGCCCGCTTCCGAAATCGACGATGCGGTCCCGGGCCCGGCCCCGCACCCGCATCAAAGGGCCGCTTGAACGAAGCCTAGGCCAGGATGCTCGGTCAGACACAGGCTTGCCCCACCCGTCGACCGGGTCTCAGCGGATTTGCGCAATTCCACCGCGGCTTCGGCCCCCATTCCCGTGATCATCGGGCCGCTCAGCGCCCAGCATGCGCCGGCAGCAAACATGAGCCGGCCGCTGTCGCGCCGCAGCGCGTATCGGGCAAGTTGGATGGGCCCGCCGACAACGACCAGCGCAAAAAGCACATGCCCCA
>JBCDDO010000143.1:0-7244 GCA_039180245.1 Pseudomonadota bacterium
CCATGTTGAGGGGGGTTGGGCCATGAAGGCCGGACCAGCCTTGCCGATGGAGTTCTCGCGCATTTCCGCCAAGCGCAAGCATGGGCTGGTTGTGTGCCTGGACCCTGTCGACGGTGTCAATTGCGCAACCCACGCGATCCGTTCGCGCAGGCATGAAGTCGAGGAGGCCGCGACAGATCTTGCGCAGCGCGAACGCGCCCCGCTTGGGCGCATAGGTTTGGTCTGCCTGCGCAGCGGCGCAACGGCCGGGCGCCTTGCCCCGATCCGCACCGCGGTGGCGGCCTGGTGCCGGCAGACGGGCTGGGATGGCGCGGTTTGGACCGATCTGGAGCCGAACTTTGCCAGCGAGGCGGGGCAGCCGTTCAGTGTTGCGCGTGGGCTTGACTATCTGCGCGATCTGTCGGGAGAGAGCCGGGCCGAGGCTGTGCGCTACATCGCCTGCGCGCCCAGTCAAACCGACACACCGCTGCGCCGGGCGCTGGCCGGGCGCGACTGGTGGGAAGAAGCGCGCCGTGAAATTGGGGTCTAACCTGGACCAGCAAGCCTAGAATGCGCCGCTCAGCATCGACACGACAAAGCCGGCGATCAGCGCGGCCATGGCGATGTTGAAGGCCCGCAGCCGGGTCTGGGTGGAGAGCAGCCGCTGCAGGCCGGCGCCAAAGCTGGCCCAACCCAGCGCCGAGCTTGTGCCGGCCAGAGCAAAGACGATCGACATGGTTGCGGCGGTCTGAAACCCGCTGCGGGCGCTGGCAAACTGGCTGACCACCCCGATGCAGATGGCCCAGGCTTTGGGGTTGATCCACTGAAACCCAGCAGCTTCGACAAAGCTGAACGGGCGGCCACGCCCCTGCGCGCCGCCGCCGGCCGCTGTGGCGATGCGCCAGGCAAACCACAACAGTGCCGCCGCGCCGGCCCATTGCATCACACTTGTCAGGCGCGGCAGCCGCTCGAACACCGCCCCAAGGCCGAGCCCGGTGAGAAACATCATACACGAGAAGCCGACGACGATCCCACAGATATGCGGCAGCGTGCGCCGCACGCCGTAATTCGCACCGGCTGCGGCGAGCATCGCATTGTTGGGCCCAGGCGTCCAAGATGCGGCCAGCGCGAACAGGAGCAGGGCAAAGATCGTCTCGGCGCTGATGACCGTGTCCTCCGGGCGGCATTTTATGTCAATGATGTTGACATATATTCGGCAGACTGCGCGCAGAGGCTGGCGGTGTCAAGTGCGCCCGGGATCAGCCCGCCAACAGCGAGCGTGGCAGCTGCGCGCCGAAGGAAAGCACAACCGCCAGGACCAACGCGATGGCCATGGCCAGGCTGATGCGGCGTTGCTGGGTCGGCGACGGAGCAAGCCTGCGCAGGCCGATGCCGAGACCCAGCCAGGCGAGATGGATCGGCAGCCAGACGAGGTTGATCAGCACCAGCTTGATCAGACCTTCCTGCAGCGGCGCCTCTGGCAAAAACGCAAAGCCCGAAAAGAGCGCGAGATAAACGAGATAGGCCTTGGGATTGACCAGCTGCAGCAAAATGCCGTCGATTGGCCCGGGCGCACGGGTGGCGGCCGAAAACTGGGTCCGGCCAGCGCTGGACGCGATCCTCACGGCAAGCCAAAGGAGGTAGAGCGCTGCCAGCCCCGAGAGCACAAACCGCAGCACCGGTTCGGCCAGGATCACCGCCGCCGCCCCGGTCATCACCGCGATGGCCACGATGTTAGAGCCCATCAGAAGGCCGGCCATGTAGCGCAGGCCGCGGCGCAGCCCGAAACCCGACCCGACCGCAGCGATCGACAAGACGCCCGGGCCCGGCGTGATCATCAGCAAAAAGACAGCGAGCGCAAAGCTCAGCATCGCCCGGTCGCTGGACGCATCAGACCTGGATCTGCGATCACAACCCCGACAGGAGCGCGTCGCGGGTGAGCTTGAAATCCGAGGCGATCCAATCGTTGCGCATCGCTTCGAGCCGCGCGCCCAGCGCTGGGCCGGGTGCCACCTTGTCGGTCAGATCGCGCCCGGTGACCGGGAAGGTTGCCGCGGCCCCCCGAAAGACGTCATCCTGCCAGCGGTCGGGCAGGGGCATCCCGCGCGTGGCCTCGATCAAGATCGCCGTCCGTGCAGCCTCGGCCCCATGGCGGAAGGCCCGGGCCGCCGGCGCTTCGTATTTCGACAGCGCCCGCCGCCCGGATCGAAGCGCCTCGGCTTGCGCACGGGGCAGCTTGAACGCATCGGCCGGGCGCTGGCCGCCGAGCGCTGTGAGGCGGCGCAGCCAGGAGGGTGCAATGCGCAGCCGCTTTTCAAGCGCAATCAGGCTGACGGCGGAATCTGCATCCGCTGCGGCAAGCACCTGTTCCAGCACGCCGGCCTCGGCCATGGCCTTTAGCGCTGCCGTGGGATCCGGGGCGGCCAGAAGCTTGCGCATCTCAGAGCCGATCCGCTCGCGCGCGATGTCGCCCAGCCCCTCACGCAACGCCCCACAGGCGGCCAGCCCTGCGGGATCGATGCCGCGGGCGGGGTCCGCATACCATGCGATTATGCGAAAAAACCGCAAAATGCGCAGATAGTCCTCGGCGATCCGGTCATGCGGGTCGCCCACAAACCGCACCATCCGCGCAAAAAGGTCGAACCGGCCGTCCAGCGGATCGATCAGCGTCCCGTCCGGTTCGGCATAAAGCGCATTAATGGTAAAATCGCGCCGCATCGCGTCGTCATGGATGTCGGTCGAGAAGGCGACCACCGCGCGCCGCCCGTCGGTTTCGATGTCTTTGCGAAAGGTCGTGACCTCGAACCGGGCATGGTCGGCCACCACAGTGACCGTGCCATGCGACAGGCCGGTCGGGATTGCCGAGAGCCCCGCGGCGCGGGCCCGGCGCATCACCTCTTCGGGCACCAGCGGTGTGGCAAGGTCGATATCGGCAACACGCTGCCCAAGCACCGCGTTCCGCACACAGCCGCCGACGAAGTAAACAGGGTCGGTTTCAGCCCCGATCGCGGCAAGAACCTGGCTGGTGGTCTCTGCAACCATCCAATCGCCGGAAATGCGCATGGCTCAGCCCCGCCCGAGCGCGGCAAGGCGCAGTGACAGCCCTTTGAGGATGCGCGCCGTCGCCCCCCAGATGTAATGCCGGCCCCAAGGCATCTCGTAGAAATAGCGTGCCTCACCGTTCCAGTCGCGCGCGCCGCGGCGGTGATTGGCCGGGTCCATTACGAAGTCGAGCGGAACCTCAAAGACCTCATCGACCTCGCCGCGCTCAGGCACGGCGGTGAAGCCTGGCGCCACGATCCCGACATAGGGGGTGATCGAAAAGCCGGTCACCGTCTCATGCCCGTCAATCGGCCCAAGAATATCGACATCCCGGGCCGGCAGGCCGATTTCTTCCTCGGCCTCGCGCAAGGCAGCGGCCAGCGGCGAGGGATCGGAGGTGTCGATTTTGCCGCCGGGAAAGGCGACCTGGCCGCCATGATGCTTCAATCCCGCGGCCCGGCGCGTCAGCATCACAAAAAGCCCATCCGCACGTTCGGTCACGCCGCACAGCACAGCCGCAGGGCGCAGGCGCCGGCCTTGCGGCAGCGACGCCACCGCCCCCGGGTTGAGATCGAAATCAGAGCTGCCGCCCACCGACGGGCCGCGCACGGCCCGCTCCAAACAGTTGCGAGAAATGGGACGTGCGACGGGTGTGGCCGCAGGATCGGCCTGAGCGTCGTCGCGCTTGGGCATCGGCAATGGCGCAGTGGAACAATTCATCTTTTTCTACTTGTGGCAAAGAGGGCCCGGGATCAAGACCGCGCGGGCTGCCGGGCCTCCGCCGATGGCGGATCTGTGCCGTCCCGGGCCGGTTCCGCTTCGCGCGATGACGGGCGCTGAGGCGGCTCGGCCGAGGCAAGCCAGGGCAAAATATCCGCACAGGACCGCAGCGGCACCGCCTGAACATCGAGATGCACGCCGCGCAGATTGAGGTTTTGCCAGGCGGCCTCGGGCAGGCGCACGCCGGCCTCTTCAAGGACCGGTCGGCTGATCACAGCCTGTGCTTGCAGGGGTTTACACATACCCTCCAGACGGGCGGCAGTGTTCACCGTGTCACCGATGATCGTGATCTGCGATGTGCCGGCCGCGCCGATCTCACCCTGGACCAGCGCGCCGACATGCAAGCCGATCCCGATGCGGACCGGCTCCGTGCCATCTGCGGTGACCTGCGCGTTAAAGCGCATCAGCGCGCGGTCGATCTCGGCCATTGCCTCCAGCGCCGCACGGCAGGCCGGCCCGGATCCGTCGGGATGATCGAAAATCGCGAGGATGCCGTCGCCCAAATATTTGTCGATTCGCCCGCCATGTTCGGTGATCGAGGGCACGATGGCGTCAAAGAAGCGATTGAGCAGATAGACCACGTCATATGGCGGCTTGCCCGATGTGCGGGCCGTGAACCCGCGCATGTCCAAAAACAGGATCACCATGCGCCGTTCGATCCCGGTCGAGGCATGGGCCCGGGCGCGCCCGTGCTTGATGTCAAAGACCCGGAACACGGCCACCGGGCCGCGCGGCACAATCTGGCAGGCAAGCCGCATGGCCTCTGGCGCGCCGATGCTGGCGAGCATCTCGCGCTCGGCCCGATTGGGCGGCGCAAGATTGTCGGCGCCGCGCTCGACGATGACCCGGCAGGTGGTGCAGCGCCCCGCACCGCCACAGAGCGCGACCATCGGCACATTGTTGTTCTGGGCGATGTCGAGCACCGTCATGCCGCCCGATCCGGTGACGCGGGCGCCATCGACAAACAGAACCTCGACCGTGCGGCGCGCGGCCAGCAAGCGGCGGCCGACATTGATGACAAGGGCAAGAAGCAGCGCGGCAAGAAACCCTGCGGTCAGGCCGCGGGCGGTGACATCGATCCAGCCCTCGGCATCGGCGCGCCAGCCGATGGCCGCAAGCATCGCCTCGCGCAGGTTGGGGTCGGAGAGCACCGGGTCGAGTTTGCCGATCGCAATGACAAACCCGGCCAGCCCAAAGGCCGGCACCAAGGCCGCGATCGCCGTGGCTGCGGGCAGGGCGCCTTGCCACCAGCTCTGCCCGCGGAGCCAGAAATGCAGACCCATGCAGGCATGCGCCCAGACCAGGAGCACAAGCGCAAGATGGCTCAACGCACCAGCAGGCTCCGAGGCCCGCCAGAGCAGATAGGGCGTGCCGTCGCGCACCCCCAACACCTCGGCCACGCCGCGGGTTTCGACCAGATAGGGGATGAGCAGCAGCGGAATGGTCAGGCCCAGCAAAACCTGCAGGGCTTTTGAGACCGGCATGCGCAGCCGCCGCCTACGGGCCAAACCGATCAGCGCCAAGGCAAGGTGGATGCCGAGTGCGGCCAGCATGATGGCTGTGCCGGGCAGGCTGCGCAGCAGCGCAACCCGCCAGACATGCAGCCGTTCCATCCATTCAATCGACACCAGACCGGCGGCATGATTGACCAACAGCAAGAGCGCATAGGCAAACAGCACCAGCCCCGACAGGATGCGCAGACGCCCGGTCCACCCGCCCTGCCAGAGGCCGGTCATGCGGTCCAGCAGGTCTGCGGGTGGGGGCGGGCGGCGGCAGCGGCCGATGGTTGCGGTGGCTGCCAGGGCCAGGCGATGTTGCGCTGTGTTTGGCCGGCCAGGCGTTGCGGATCGCAGCGATCCCTGTCCTGCCTCAGCCCCTTTTTGTTGCGCCGGTCGACGCCCCGCACGCCCATTCGCAGCTACTGAGCGGCGACGCTTGGCGCACCGGGCGAGACATCCCCGCTTTCGCTGCCCGCTGCGGTCAGATCCTGGCTTGCTGCGACGCCCGCGTCTTGCTCTTGCGCGGCAAGAAACTTCTCGGCGTCCAAAGCGGCCATGCATCCCATCCCGGCGCTGGTGACCGCCTGGCGGTAGATATGGTCGGTCAGATCGCCGGCCGCGAACACACCCGGCACGGAGGTGCGGGTCGATCCCGGCACAACCGCGACATAGCCGCCATTATGCATCTCCAACTGGTCGCGGACGAGTTCGGAGGCCGGCGCATGCCCGATGGCGACGAACACGCCGGCAAGTGCCAGGTCGCGGGTCGCGCCGGTCTTGGCATGCGCTATGCGCAGCCCGGTGACCCCGGCCGGATCGCTGTCGCCCAGAATTTCATCGACGACATGGTCCCAAATCGTCTCGATCTTTGGATGCTTGAATAGCCGGTCCTGCAGGATCTTCTCGGCCCGCAGGCTGTCGCGACGATGGATCAGGGTGACCTTGGAGGCAAAATTGGTCAAAAACAGCGCTTCCTCGACCGCGGTGTTGCCGCCACCGATCACCGCAACCTCCTTGCCGCGGTAGAAAAACCCGTCGCAGGTGGCGCAGGCCGAAACGCCGAAGCCCTTGAAACGCTCTTCCGACGGCAAACCCAGCCATTTCGCCTGCGCCCCGGTGGCCAGAACCAGCGTGTCGGCCGTATAGGTCACGCCGCTGTCGCCCTGCGCCACGAAAGGCCGGGTTGAGAGATCGAGGCTGTTGATATGCTCGCCGATGATCTCCGCGCCCATCTCACGGGCGTGATGCTCCATCTTCAGCATCAGGTCGGGGCCCAGGATCGAGGCGTCGCCGGGCCAGTTCTCCACATCCGTGGTGATGGTGAGCTGCCCGCCGGGCTGGATGCCCTGGACCAGGATCGGCGAGAGCATCGCGCGCGCACCATAGACCGCAGCTGTGTAGCCCGCCGGGCCCGAGCCGATGATCAGAAGTCTGGTGTGGCGGGTCTCGCTCATGGCGCGCGCTCCTCTGCGTCAAAGCCTCTATACGCGGCCCCCGCAGTTTGCGCAAAGCCCAAGCGGGTCAAGACCAGCGGCGCCACGCGTGCAGCTTCGTGAAGCGCTGTATAGGACCAGTCTGCCGGCGCTTGGGCGGCCGGCCGGCTCGCGCCATGGGCCTGGAGGGCTGCGTGAAACCGTGCGTGTTTGCCGGGGCTGGGCTGCCCGGAGACAAAGACCGGCCGGCCGCTGGCGGCTGCCTCGCTGGCCATGTTGACACTGTCCGCGGTCACCAGAACGGCATCGGCCGCGGCCAGAAGCCCGGGATAGGGGTTTTGGCCCTGGCCGTCCCAGAGCCACAGCCCGGGGAACGCCGCGCGCAGCCTGGCGGGCAGGCCGGGCGGGGTGCGGCGCGATGCAGTGGCGCACAAGGACCAGCCAGCGAACCGGGCGAGATCGGCGATTAGGGCCTTGGCATCGAAGATTGCACTGCGCGATGGACCGCCGA
>JBCDDO010000144.1:0-7231 GCA_039180245.1 Pseudomonadota bacterium
CCCGGGCCGGCGCATGTTCGGGCGCGGTCATCATGCCCAGCCGCATCTCGATGGGGTCGATGCCGGATTTCTCGGCCACCTCATCGAGAAAGCCGTTCATGAAAAAGCCGTTCACCGAATTGCCGACCGAGCGCCAGAAGCCCAGCGGAATGTCCATATCCACGATATGGCCGGCAAAGAGCCGGTTTGGCGTGGCAATGGGCTGGTTGAACTGGCCATCAAGCACCGCATCGTCCTGTGGCGGTGCCGGCACTTCGGGAAAACTGCGCTTGAGGATGTTGGCAACAATGTTTGGGGCAGCCACCCGGGTGACATAGGTTTCGGGCGGCTGACCCGGGCTCACCACGGCCTGCATCTTGGCGATCGCGCGTGGGCGGTAGAGATCGTTTTGGGTGTCCTGCTCGCGCGTCCAGGTCACCTTCACCGGTTTGCCGTCCGTATGCTGCGCGACGATGGCGGCATAAAGGGCCGCATCCAGGGCCCGGCGTCCGAAACCGCCGCCCAACCGGGTGACATGCATCGTGACATCCGCGGTTTCGATGCCCAGAGCCCGGGCGCTGATGATCGCATCGAGCCCCGGCGCCTGCGATCCGGTCCAAAGGGTCAGCTTGCCATCGGCAAATTGGGCGGTCGCGTTGAGCGGCTCCATGGGCGCATGGGCAAGGAACGGCACCTCATATTCGGCCTCGATGAGGCGGTCTGCCGGGGCTGCGGCCAGCGACGCTTCGGCATCCCCAGCAGCGCCCATGACCATCTGCGGCTCGGCCTCCAACGCCGCCCGAAACGCCGTGTCCATCGCCGCATCGTCAGCCGGATAGGGCGCCAGACCCCATTCAACCTCCAGCGCTTCGACGCCCTTGAAGGCGGCCCAGGTGCTGTCGGCGACAACCGCAAAGCCATGCCCGCTCAACGTGTCGACCGGAACGACCTTCTGCACTCCATTGACAGCCAGGGCGGAGGCTTCCGACACGCTCAGCGGCGCGGCGCCCAAACGCGGCGACATTTTCAGGCTGGCATGCAGCATATCGGGCAGTTCGACATCGATGCCGAAGATCGGCGCGCCGGTGACCTTTTCGCGCGCATCGACGCGCTGCTGCGGTTTGCCCAAAAGCCGCCATTCGCGCGGATCGCGCAGGCTGGGCGGGCTGGGCAGCTCGGCGGCCGCGGCCTCCATCACCAGCTCACCATAGCTCAGCGCGGTGCCGTCATCCTTCAGCACCCGGCCGCCTTCGGTCTTGAGCGACGCCTCCGAGACGCCCCAGCGTTTGGCAGCGGCCTCGCGGAAAGCCTGGCGCGCCGTGGCCCCGGCCAGCCGCATCTTTTCAAACCCGTCGACCATCGAGGACGAGCCACCGGTCACCTGCAGGGCCAGATATTTGCTGACCACAGCCATGGTGCCGCGGATCGAGCTTGCCATGAAGCTTTCGTCGAACCAGGGCACCGGACCGCCCATATTCAACATCGCCTCGTTGTAATAGGCATATCCCGGCGGGCCGTGTTCGACCTTCACATCGGCGAGGTTGACGTCAAGCTCCTCGGCAACCAGCGCTGCAAGGGTGGTGTGCACGCCCTGCCCCATCTCGGCCCGCGGGGCAATGAGGGTGACGGTGTTGTCGGCGTTCACGATGACATAGGGCGTGAAGTCGCGCTCGCCCTCGGCAAGCGCGCCGTCCAGCGGGTTGTCGAACGGACGCCGGTAGAAATAATAGCCGACCGCCAGCCCACCGGCAGCAACGACGCCCAGGCCCAGAAACGTGCGGCGCGCAATCTTTCCGATCTTCATGGTTCAGGCCCTCATGCGCTGGGCCGCATCCTTGATGGCGGCGCGGATTTTGGGATAGGTGCCGCAGCGGCACAGATTGGTCATCGCATCGTCGATATCGGCATCTGTGGGGTTGGGCACTTCGGCCAGCAGCGACACGGCCGCCATAATCTGGCCCGACTGGCAATAGCCGCATTGGGGAACATTCGCGGCCATCCAGGCCTCTTGCACCGCGTGCAAGGTGTCGCCATTGGCAAGACCATCGATGGTCTTGACCTCAGCCCAGACCTCGGAAGCGGGCAGCGAGCAGGAGCGGACTGCTTCGCCGCCCACCAAAACCGTGCACGCGCCGCAGGCCGCGATGCCGCAGCCGAATTTCGGCCCCTTGATGTCGAGCTTGTCGCGCAGCACCCACAGAAGCGGCATGTCGGGATCCGCCTCCACCTGATGCGTCTGGCCGTTGACCACGAGCTTCATGCCTCGCCTCCTTGCTTGGTGACCGTGAGTCTCTAAATTTGTGACTTACGGTCACATAAAATCCCTTTCATCCCAATGTCAATAAGAGACCTTGGTTCTCTTGCATTTTGCGTCAAGACCTGACATAGAACCGGTATGGCCCAGCAGTTCTTGCGCGCCCGCAGCCCAGATCAGAAGGCCCAACGCCGCGAGGCCATTCTCGCGGCGGCCGGCCGGCTGCTCGAAGCCCAGGATGCCGACAAGGTCACGCTTGCGGCCATTGCCACCGAGGCAGGCGTCGTCAAATCGGCAATCTACCGCTACTTTCCCAGCCGCGAAGCGATCCTGATCGAAATCCTGCTGGCCGACATTCATGCCGCGACAACCGCGGGCGAGGCGGAGCTGAACGCCATCGATGCCGGGGCGGGCAGCGCACGGGTCGATGCTGTTGCGGCGGTTTTTGCCCGCGCGTTTGCCCAGCGGCCGCGGCTGTGTTTCCTCGTCTCGGTCCTTGCGTCGGTGCTGGAAAACAACCTCAGCTGGGCGGACATCGTCGCCTTCAAATCGACGCTGCTCGAGGAAACGGGCCGTGCCGTCTTGGCACTTCACCAGGCGCTGCCCGAGCTTGCCGAGGGCGCCGGCGAGCGTGCGGCCTTCCACATGCATGTGCTGGTCGCGGGGCTTTGGCCGTTTTCCAACCCCACGCCGATCGCCGCGCAGGTGATGGAGCGGCCTGAGTTTGCCCAGTTTCGCAAGGATTTCGAGACGACGCTGCGCGATGGCATCGCCACGCATTTGCGGGGCCTTTTGGCAGAAAGCAGCTGACCTTCCTTGGGCCTTGTGAATTGCGCAAGGCTCGGCAATAAATTGAGCCAGATCAAAGGGAGGACAACATGAAAATTGCGGGGATCGCGGCGCTTGCTGCGGCATCGGTGATGGCTGCCGACATGGCCGCTGCGTTGGAGTGGAACGTCTCGCTCTGGGGCAAGCGCCGGGCCTTTACCGAGCATGTCGAGAAGCTGGCCGAACTGGTGGCCGAAAAAACCGGCGGTGAGTTCACGCTCAACATCTCCTATGGCGGTCTGTCCAAGCCACGCGAAAACCTCGACGGCATCGAGATCGGCGCGTTTGAAATGGCGCAGTTCTGCGCGGGCTATCACCGCGACAAGAACCCCTCGCTCACCGTGCTTGAGCTGCCCTTTCTGGGCGTGAGCAGCCTGGAAGAGGAGGCCAAGATCTCCATGGCGCTCTATCAGCACCCGGCCGCGGTGGCGGATCTCGCGCGCTGGAACGCGACGCTGCTGATGCCCTCGCCGCTGCCCCAGTACAATCTGGTCGGCGTGGGTGAGCCGCCCCGCACCCTGGCCGATTTCGAGGGTCTGTCGGTGCGCGCCACGGGCGGCATCGGTGCGGCGATGGAGGCGGTCCAGGCCGTGCCGACCTCGATGACCGCGGCGGAAGTGCGCCAGGCCCTGGACAGCGGCGTGGTCAAGGCCGTCGCCTTCGCTCCGCATGCCCATATGTCCTTTGGCACCGTCGAGAACGGCACCTGGTGGACCACCAATCTCAACCCCGGCACCGTCAATTGCCCGGTCGTTGTGAACACCGATGCGATGGCGTCGCTGTCGGACGCGCATCGCGCGGCACTGATGGAAAGCGTCGACGAGGCGATGGCGCATTACCTGTCGTTTTATGCCAACAACACCATGGAGCGTTGGGGTCCTCTGCTGACCGAAAAGGGCATCGAGGAGATCACCTATTCGGATGAAGAGCTCGCCGCCTTTCGCGATGCGGTGGCCGGCCCCGCCGCCGCGGCCTGGATCGAGGACAACACCGCCCGCGGTTTGCCCGCCCAGGAGCTTTACGACTTCGTCACCGGGATGATCGGCCAGTAATCCCAGGCTTCGGGGCGTCCAAGCGGCGCCCCGATAGACGCCCGCAGGATCCTCGCAATGGCCGGCGCTGCCTCCGTCCTCATCGATGACAGCCCGCTCAGCCGCCTTGATCAGCGGCTGGAGCGGATCGAGCGTGTCTTGGCCCTGGTCAGCGGGCTCGCCGTGTTCTCGCTGATGATCCTTGCCGTCGTCTCAGTTGGCGGACGGAACTTCTTTGCTCAACCGCTGCCCGGCTATGTCGACTGGATCGAACAGGCAATGCCGCTGATTGCCTTTGCCGGCATCTCCTATGTCCAACGCAATGGCGGGCATATCCGTATGGACATTCTGGTGGGCCAGCTGCGCGGCCGGTTTCTGTGGGTCTTCGAGTTCCTCACCACCTTTGCGATCTTGCTCCTGATGCTGGCGCTGGTCTGGGGCTCCTGGTCGCATTTCGCGCGCAGCTTTGACTTTGCCGCCCCGCTTTGGAGCCGCGACAGTTCGATGGACATCGCCATCCCGCTCTGGCCGGCCAAGCTCGTCGCCCCGGTGGCCTTTGCCGTGCTCAGCCTGCGCATCGCGCTGCAGCTTGTGGGCTATGGCCGGGCGATCCTGACCGGTGCGGAAAAACCCGCCGGCCTGCCGCTGATCGAAGATGTCGCCACCCAGGCCCAGCGCGAGGCCGAGCAACTTTCCGGCCGGGACGACTGATGGACACGATCGAGCTGGGACTGTGGGTGACCGGCGGCCTTTTGGTCTTGGTGCTGATGGGCATGCGGGTGGGCTATGCCGCGGCCCTTGCCGGGCTGATCGGCATCATTCTGGTGCAGTGGAGCCGGCGGGATTTTTCGGGCGACCAATTCGGCTGGGCGCTCACCGTGGGCATCAAGACCGCCGGGCAGGTGCCGCATTCCAAGGTGGCCGCCCAGGCATTGTCGCTGATCCCCACCTTCATCCTGATCGGCTATCTGGCCTATTACGCGGGGCTGACCCGGGCGCTTTTCGAGGCCGCCAAGCGCTGGGTCGCCTGGTTGCCGGGCGGGCTTGCCGTCTCGACCGTGTTTGCCACGGCGGGGTTTGCCGCCGTCTCCGGTGCGTCGGTCGCCACGGCCGCGGTCTTTGCCCGCATCGCCATCCCCGAGATGCTCAAGATCGGCTATGACAAACGCTTTGCCGCCGGGGTGGTGGCGGCGGGCGGGACGCTGGCCTCGCTGATCCCGCCCTCGGCGATCCTGGTGATCTACGCCATCATTGTGGAGCAGGATGTCGGCAAGCTGCTGCTGGCGGGCTTTCTGCCCGGCGTGTTTTCGGCCCTGGTCTACGGCCTGCTGATCGTCGGCCTTGCGCTTGCCATCAAGGGGTTCGGCCCACCGGTCGGGGGCTTTACCTGGCGCCAACGCCTCGCCGCCCTGCCACCGGCCCTGCCGATCTTTGCGGTCGTGGTGATCATCATCTTCTTTGTCTACAACCCCTTTGGCGGCGATGCCTGGGGCACCCCGACCGAGGGTGGCGCCATCGGCGCCTTCATCGTCTTTCTGATGGCGCTTTACCGGGGCATGCGCTGGCCCGAGCTGAAGGACGCCCTGATCGAGACCGCCAAGCTTTCGGTGATGATCTTCACCATCATCTGGGGCGTGCTGATCTATGTGCGCTTCCTGGGCTTTGCCGATCTGCCCGGCGCGTTTTCCGACTGGATCACCTCGCTCGATTACTCGCCCATGCTGATCCTGGTCTGCATCCTGCTCGCCTATGCGGTGCTGGGGATGTTCATGGATGCGATCGGCATGCTGCTTTTGACGCTGCCCGTGGTCTACCCGGCCGTGATGGCGCTGAACGGCGGCGAGTTCGTGTCGGCCGCCGACAGCGCCATTGGCATGTCAGGGCCGCTCTGCGCGGTCTGGTTTGGCATTCTCGTGGTCAAAATGGCCGAGTTTTGCCTGATCACCCCGCCCATCGGGCTCAACTGCTTCGTGGTGGCCGGGGTGCGCCCCGATCTCTCGGTCCAGGACGTTTTTAAGGGCGTGACACCCTTCTTCATTGCCGACGCGATCACAATTGCGTTGCTTGTGGCGTTTCCGGCCATTGTTCTGTGGCTGCCGGCCCAGCTTGGCTAGGCGGCGCTTTTCTCGTTCCATAAAATGAAATAGCATCCCATCAGTCGGAGGGCACATCGCCCTTTGCCACGAGGGAGCCACGTTATGAAACGCAGCCTGACCCTTGCCGCCGTGAGCCTGATCGCCGCAGCCGGCATTGCCCTTGCCCATGAGAATCACCGCGACACAGACCTGGCCGACCCGATCTCGCTGCGCACCGCGGCGATGAAGAATGTCGGCCAGGCCACCGGCATCGGGGCGCGGATGATGAAGGGCGAGCTTGCCTATGATCCGATGACCGCGCGGGCGGTGCTGTTGACGCTGAACACCAGCGCGCTTGGGTTCTTCCGGATGTTCCCCGAGGACAGCCAGGCGGCCGATTCCGATGCCGCCCCGGCCGTGTGGGACGACCGCGCCGGCTTCCGCGAGGCTTCGGCCAAGTTCATCGCCGACACCGAGTTGGCGCTGGCCGCCCCCATCGGCACCATCGAGCAGTTCGGCGTGCAGTTCCAGGCGGTCACGCAGAACTGCGGCAGCTGCCACAGGACCTATCGCATCAAGCGCTGATGCTGTGGCGGGGTCTTTTGGCCCTGGCCGTGATCTTGGCCGGGCTGGGCTGGTACATCACCGGGGCTGAGCGGGTGGCCGAGGCGGATGTCCCGGCCCATGCGCCAGATCTGGAGAACGGGGCGCTGGTCTTTGCGATCGGCGGTTGCGCCTCCTGCCATGCCGCGCTGGGTGCGACCGACAAAACGGTGCTGGCCGGCGGGCTGGCGATCCATTCGGAGTTTGGGACCTTCGCGGTGCCCAATATCTCGTCCGACGCAACATATGGCATTGGCGGGTGGAGCGCGGCTGAGTTTCTTTCGGCGATGCGGCTGGGCACGGCACCCGATGGGCGGCATTACTATCCCGCCTTTCCCTTCACCGCCTATGCACGGACGCGCGATGGCGATCTGCTCGACCTCTTTGCCTACCTGAAAACGCTGCCGGCCGACGCGACGCCCAGCGCCCCACACTCGCTGGGCTTTCCCTTTTCGATCAGC
>JBCDDO010000145.1:0-7209 GCA_039180245.1 Pseudomonadota bacterium
CGTGGCGCTCAGCTGCATGACCGGCTTTGCGCTGGGCATTTACAAGTTCCGCGGCAACCTCTTGCTCTTCTTCATGTTTGTGGCCGGCAATTTCGTGCCCTTCCAGATCCTCATGGTGCCGGTGCGTGACCTCACCGTCGATCTGGGGCTCTACAACACCAAAACCGGGCTGGTGCTCTTTCATGTCGCCTTCCAAACCGGGTTCTGCACGCTCTTCATGCGCAACTTTATCCGTGCTCTGCCACGCGAGCTGATCGAGGCGGCACGTGTCGAGGGCGTGGCTGAATGGCGGATCTTTTGGTATGTGGTGCTGCCCCTGATGCGGCCGGCCATTGCGGCGCTCAGCGTGCTGATTTTCACCTTCATCTGGAACGATTATTTCTGGGCCGTGGTGCTCACCCAAGGCATTGAAAGCCAGCCGGTGACCGCCGGGATCACCAGCTTCAACGCCCAGTTCCGCGCGGCCTATCATCTGATGAGCGCGGGCAGCATCGTCGCCGCCCTGCCGCCCGTGGCGATGTTCTTCCTCATGCAGCGGCATTTCATTGCCGGTCTGACGTTGGGAGCGGTGAAATGACGGCCAGCCCCACACCCAAGATCGCGTTTATCGGCGCGGGCTCGACCATCTTCATGAAAAACATCCTGGGCGATTGCCTACATTTCGAGGCATTGCGTGGCGCGCGCTTTGCGCTCATGGACATCGACCCGGTCCGGCTGGAAGAAAGCCGCATCGTCGCGGAGCGGCTGATCGAGGCCCATGGCGCGCCGGCGCGGGTCGACACCACAACCGAGCAGCGCCGCGCGGTGGCCGGGGCCGATTTCGTCGTCGTGGCGTTTCAGATCGGCGGCTACCGGCCCTGCACCGTCACCGATTTTGAGATCCCCCGCGCCCATGGTCTGCGCCAGACCATCGGCGACACGCTGGGGGTGGCGGGGATCATGCGCGGGTTGCGCACCGTGCCGCATCTTTGGGCGCTGGCCGCCGATATGGCCCAGCTCTGCCCCGACGCGCTGCTTCTCCAATACGTGAACCCCATGGCGATCAACACCTGGGCGCTGGCCGAACGCTTCCCGCGACTGCGCCAGGCCGGGCTTTGCCATTCGGTGCAAAACACCGTTGAAGAGCTCGCCCATGATCTCGACCTGCCCAAAGACGAGATCCGCTACCGCGTCGCCGGGGTCAACCATGTCGCCTTTTTCCTGGAACTTGAACATGAGGGCCGCGATCTGGTGCCGCTGCTGAGGGCGGGGTATCGCGAGGGTCGGCTGCCGAAACCACCCATGATGCATGCGCGCTGTCCCAACCGGGTGCGCTATGAGGTGCTGGAGCATCTGGGCTATTTCTGCACCGAAAGCTCCGAGCATCTGGCCGAATATGTGCCCTGGTTCATCAAAGACGGGCGCGCGGACCTGATCGACCGCTTTGCCATCCCGCTCGACGAATATCCCAAGCGTTGCGAAGAGCAGATGGCAAGCTGGGCGTCCCAGGCCGCGGCGCTGAAGTCCGGCGCGGCGATGGACACAGCGCGCAGCCATGAATTCGCGGCCGATCTGATGAACGCGGTCCAGACGGATGCGCCGGTACGGGTCTATGCCAACCTACCGAATGCCGGGCAGATCCCGCAGCTGCCCATTGGTGCGGCGGTCGAGACGCCGACCCTGGTTGATGCCAATGGGCTCCAGCCCAGCGTGGTGGCGGACATCCCGCCCCAGCTCATCGCGCTCATGCGCACCCAGATCAATGTGCAGGAGCTGACGGTGCGGGCGCTTCTCGACGAAAACCTCGAGCATGTCTATCACGCCGCAATGATGGACCCGCACAGCGCAGCCGAGCTTGATCTGCGCCAGATCCGCGCACTGGTCGATGATCTGCTGGCCGCCCATGGCGAGTGGTTGCCGATTTGGGCGCGCAAGGCACGCGCTGCATGAGCGATACTGCAGCGTCGATCGCGCCAGACCGCATCGCGCCCGACTGGATTGCGGTCGATTGGGGCACGTCGAACTGCCGGGCCTGGGCGATGGATGCGGCCGGCGGCGTATTGGCCCATGCTCGGTCCGATGCCGGAATGGGTGGCTTGCGTCCCGATCAGTTCGAACCGACGCTTTTGTCCTTGATCGGCGGCTGGCTGGGTGCTGCACCCGTGGATGTGATCGCTTGCGGCATGGTCGGGTCACGCCAGGGCTGGGCCGAGGCGCCCTACCGGCCGGTGCCCTGCCGCCCCGACGCGCTCGCGCCGGTGGATGCACCAGCAGCCGATCCGCGATTGCGGGTGCGGCTGGTCCCCGGTCTGCGCCAGGACGCACCGGCCGATGTGATGCGGGGCGAGGAGATCCAGATCGCCGGGTTTCTCACTGCCGAGCCGGGCTTTGACGGGGTGCTCTGCCTGCCCGGCACGCACACCAAATGGGTGCGGGTAAGTGCGGGCGAGGTTGTCGGCTTCATCACCTTCATGACCGGCGAGCTTTTTGCGATGCTGGCAGCACAAAGCGTGCTGCGCCATGTGCTGGGGACCACAAGCGACGAGGCGGCATTCGCTGCTGGTGTCGCCGAGGGGATGGCGCGGCCCGAAGCGCTGGCGGCACGGCTTTTTGGCATTCGGGCCGAGGCGCTGCTCGCAGGTCTGGCACCGGCGGCAGCGCGGGGTCGCCTCTCGGGGCTCTTGATCGGGGCCGAGCTGGCCGGTGCGCGCGGCTATTGGCTGGGCCAGGATCTGCGGGTGATCGGCGATACCGGTCTCGCCCCGCTCTACGCACAGGCGCTTCATGCGCAGGGCGTGCCGGCCCCGGTGATCGAGGGCGATGCAATGACCTTACGCGGGCTTTCGGCCGTCATGGCGCAATTGGTGCGGGCATGAGCCGGCCGCTGATCGCCATTCTGCGCGGGATCACGCCGGATGAAGCGGTGCCGGTCGCCACGGCGCTGATCGAGGCGGGCATCGACCGGATCGAGGTGCCGCTCAACTCGCCCGAACCCTTTGACAGCATCGCGGCCATGGTCGCAGCGCTGGGCGAGCGGGCACTGATCGGGGCGGGCACGGTGCTCAGCCCCGCCGACGTGACCGGGGTGGCCGAGGCGGGCGGGCGGCTGATCGTCTCGCCCAATGCCGACATCCCGACCATCGCGGCCACAAAAGCCGCCGGCTTGCTGAGCTATCCTGGCGTCTTCACCGCAACCGAGTGCTTTGCAGCCCTTGCTGCGGGCGCCGATGCGCTGAAGATCTTTCCGGCATCCTTGATGGGGGCCGAGGGGGTCAAGGCGATCCGCGCCGTGCTGCCCCCCGCAATCCCGCTTTACATGGTGGGGGGGGTGGGCCCGACCGATTTCGCCGCCTATAAGAAGGTCGGGGCGGCGGGGTTCGGGCTGGGCAGCTCGCTCTACAAACCCGGTGACCGCGCCGAGACCGTCGGCGTCCGCGCCGCGGAGATGGTCGCGGCCTGGGACGCGCTTTCATGAAACGCAGCTTAGGCGTCTGCTATTATCCCGAGCATTGGCCTGAGGAGATCTGGGCGGAGGATGCCGCGCGCATGGTGGCCGCGGGGCTTTCTTGGGTGCGGATCGGCGAGTTTGCCTGGTCGCGGATGGAGCCCGAGCCTGGGAAGCTCAGCTTCGACTGGCTCGACCGGGCGGTCGCGGTGCTGGCCGAGGCCGGCTTGGCCGTTGTGATGGGCACCCCCACCGCAACCCCGCCGCGCTGGATGCTCGATCGCCACCCCGACATGCTCGCCCATGACGCGCAGGGCCGCCCCCGCAATTTTGGTTCGCGGCGGCATTACTGTTTCAGCCATGACGGCTATCGGAGCGAAGCGCGCCGCATCGCCGGCATCCTGGGCCAGCGCTATGGCCGCGACCCGCGCATCAAGGCCTGGCAGATCGACAATGAATATGGCTGCCATGACACCACGCTGAGCTACTCGCCCGCCGCCCGCGCGGCCTTTCGTGACTGGTGTGCGCAGCGCTATCAGTCGATCGATGCGCTGAACCGGGCCTGGGGCAATGTGTTTTGGTCGATGGACTATGCCGGGTTCGACCAGATCGACCTGCCCAACCTAACCGTCACCGAAGCCAATCCCGCCCATGCCTTGGCGTTCCGGCGGTTTTCCTCCGACCAGGTGGTGGCCTTCAACCGGGTTCAGGCCGACGCGCTGCGCGCCTGCACCGATGTCCCGCTGATCCACAATTATATGGGCCGGGTGACGGAGTTCGATCATTACGCCACCGGCGCGGATCTCGACATTGCCAGTTGGGACAGCTACCCGCTGGGCTTTTTGCTCGACCGGATCGAGGGCGACGCCGCGCATCGGGCGCGGTTTCTGCGGCAGGGCGACCCGGATTTTCAGGCCTTTCACCACGATCTTTACCGCGGCGTCGGCCATGGCCGGCTTTGGGTGATGGAACAGCAGCCCGGCCCCGTGAATTGGGCGCCCTGGAACCCGGCACCCTTGCCGGGCATGCTACGGCTCTGGGCCTGGGAGGCCTATGCCCATGGTGCCGAAGTCGTCTCCTGGTTTCGCTGGCGCCAGGCGCCCTTTGCCCAGGAGCAGCTGCATGCTGGGCTCCTGCGCCCCGACAGTGCCGCTGCCTCAGGCCTGGCCGAGGTTGAGCAGGTGGCCCGCGAAATTGCCGCCATGCCAGATGTCGGCACCGCTCCGGCCGAGGTTGCGCTGATCTTCGACTACCCTTCGGATTGGGCCTGGAGCGTGCAGCCACAGGGGCGCGACTTTTCTTACTTCCGGCTCTGTTTTGAAGCCTATCGGGCGTTGCGCCGGTTGGGCCTGTCGGTCGACATCGTGCCGGCCACCGCGGACATCGCCGCCTACCGGCTGGTGCTGGGGCCTGGGCTGATGACGCTGCCGGACGTCTTGCGCGACGCGCTTCCAGGCTTTGACGGGATCGCGATTTTCGGGCCCAGGGCGGGCGCGCGCACGGACGATATGGCAATTCCCGTTCCGCTGCCGCCCGGCCTGCCCGGGCTGGATGAGGTGGTGGCGCTGGTTGAAAGCTTGCCCCCCGATCTGGCCCTGTCGGTCAAGGGCGGCGGGGCGGTGCGCCACTGGATGGAGCAGATGGAGGGCAGCGCCCCGGTGCTGATGGAAACCGAGGCCGGCGCGCCGCTTTTGCTGGGCGACCGGGTGCGATACCTCGCCGGCTGGCCTGACCCGGCATTATGGGCGCGCATCCTGACGGCGGCCTGCGACGCGCTGTCGATTGCCACCGAAACCTTGGATGGCGGCCTGCGCCGGCGCGACACCCCAACTCATCGGATTATCGTGAATTACGCGCCCGAGCCTGCGCGGTATCGGGGCACCACGATCCCACCCGCCGGCGTCGTGTTTTGGCCGCTGGTGGCCGACCAGGGCTAGTCCTCTGGCGGAAGCGCGGTGTAAAAACGCTGCGCGATCTCGCCGGTGCGGCGCCCCCGAAACAGCTCCGGCGTCTCCCAATCCGGCGTCTCTCCCGCAAAGAGGTCAAGAAAGGCGATGGCCAGACTGTCGTCGGCCTCGACATTCTCGCGAAACGACCACCAGCTGCGCAGCTCGGTGAGCGCGGGCACCATCTCCTGCTCCTCATCGAAATCCTGGGCCAAGACCAGCGCGCGAATGTTCAGACAGAAGGCGACATAGACATAGCCCTCGGGCCAGAAATAGGCGGGGTTGGTGTCGTCATGCCCGTCTGGCTTGGCGATCAGGGTCAGCGGTTTCTGCGCGATCAGGGTGCGCAGCATCAGCCCCGCGGCAAAGCCGACATAAGGCAGACGATCCTCGGCAAGGGTTGGTTTTTGCGCCTCAAAGGCCCGCAGCCAGTCCACAAAGACGGCCGAGAGCCGTTTCTCGTCGCACTCAAACCGGTTGCCGGTGTCGGCCTCGACCCGGGCGATCTGATCCTCGAAGGCGCGGATAAACCAGCGCAGGCGTCGGATCGACTTGCGCACAGGCATTTGCGGGGTCACGGCCAGATCGCTCATCAGACCATGCCCGCAAGATCGCGCAAAAGGTCAGCCGGGCTTGCCCTGGCATCGAGCACCGCTTCGATGTCGGGCGCGACGGCCGCGCAGAGCCCGATGCAAAGCGCCAGGATCCGGTCCTCCGCGCCGGCTTCGGCATCGGGGCGTTCGCAAATAAGCCAGAGGCACACCGCAAAAAACGCAAGCTCGGCCCGGCGTTCGCTGGCCGGGTCATGGGCAAACCCGGTTCCGGGAACCGGCCCCACGACATGCGCGCGGTGCAGATGGTCCAAAAGTCCCGCGGCGCGCTCAGCCGCATCGCCCTGTCCGGCAGGCAGGGCGGTGTCGATGGCAAGGGCGGCCACCGTCTCGCTCATCATCAAAGCAGGCGTCGCGTCATCGGCAAGTGCCCGCTCCAACCCGAAGGTGAGCGCCGCCAGAAGCGCGTCGCGTCCTTCAGGCGCTGCCCGCCGGCCTGCCAGTGCTGCTACGGCGCGCGCCATTTGATGCGGCCCAGGGCTGGGCGCGGAGAGCGCGTATTTGCCCACCCGCTCGGCCTGATGCACTGTCTGGCGCAGCAGCGATTGCACCGGGCCGGGCAACAGCTCGGTCGCCGGGCGCAGCAGCATCTCCGAAAGCTCCTTGGCCGAGCGCACCCCGCGCAACGCGTCGCGCAGGGGCAATGCGAGCCTGTCTGGAACCGGTCGGCTGGGCATGGCCGGGCGCATCCTCGTTCCGAACCCGTGAGGAGCCCAGGCTATCACCTTGTCGCGGTGTTTTCCATGAAGCTGATTGTGGCGGCAAGCGAGCTGACCACCGCTTGGCTTCCCAGCCCCATTGCGTTCTGCGCCGAGGCGGCCTGGCCCATGCGCACGCAGTCTTCGATGGGCCGGCCCAGATGCAGCCCGGTGGCAAAGCCCGCATTGAAACAATCGCCGCAGCCGCAGGTGCAGACGACATCGATGGCATAGGCGGGCAGATCGAAGGCCGCGCCCTGCGCATCGCGATACATCGCCCCCGCAGCGCCCAGGGTCAGGATCACCGCCCCCGCGCCCTGGCCGAGCAGAAAGCGCGCGATGTCTTCATAGGCGGTGAGGCCTGAGAGGGCGGCGGCCTCTTCCTCTGAGGGCATGAAGAAATCGGTGTGCGGGAGGAGCGGCGCGACCAGATCCATATCACCCCGGGTCGCGGCAAACACATCGAGCGTGGTGACCGCGCCGCGCGCCTTGGCCGCGGCCATCAACTCGGCCGTGCGCCCGGCTTTGTC
>JBCDDO010000146.1:0-7182 GCA_039180245.1 Pseudomonadota bacterium
ATTATGCCGGGCCGGGGGCGCGCGGCGACGAGGGGTGAGAGCATGTCGGGCAAGATCCCGCAGGATGCGGAGGCCATTCCCGCCGGGGCGTTGAACCTCCTGTCGGAATGCGTGCATTGCGCGCCGCGGGGGCGTCTCTTGATCGTCGAGGAGCCCGATGGCGGCGGCTATTACGATGATGAGGCGCCGCGGCTGGCGGCCGCCTCGGCCCGGGCGCTGGGATTGCGGGTCTATGAGACGGTGGCCCCGCCGAATGTTGCCTCTGGCGCCGAGATGGAGGATTTCGTCGAAACCCTGCGCGGCTTTGATCATGTGCTCTTCTTTTCGCGCATCGGCGATCAGATCCGCTTTGCCGAGCTGCCGGGCATGCCCAAGGCGACCATGTGCTATGCGCTCGACCGTGAAATGCTGTTTGGCCCGTTTGGCGCCACCTGCCATCAGGGAATGTGCGAGCTGAAGGCCATCATCGATGAGGCATTCGCCCGGGCCAGCTATGTCACGGTCACCTGCCCGCGCGGCACATCCTTTGAGGGGCGCCCGCAATTCGGGCCGAACGGGCCCATCGATGTCACGCTGCAGCGCTTTCCCATGCTGGTGCCGCGGCCGGTGCCCTCGGCCGGCATGCGCGGACGCATCGCCATCAGCCGCTTTCTGGTCGGCACCGGCTCGCGCCCCTATGAGCCCTATTGGCTGGCGCTGGAACATGACGTCTTTGCCTGTGTGGAAGACAACCGCATCGTCGACATCACCGGGCCGGCAGAGGTTGCCGCAGCCGTGGGCCGGCATTACCGGCAGGTTGCCCGGCGCTTCGGGCTCGACCCCTGGTATGTGCATTCCTGGCATGCCGGCATTCATCCCGCCTGCGGCTTCGGCCGTGCGGCGCAGGAGGATATGCTGCGCTGGTCGGGCAGCGCCTTTGGCAGCCCGCGGATCTTGCATTTTCACACCTGCGGCGACTATGCCCCTGGCGAGATCTCCTGGAACCTGTTTGACCCCACGGTTACGGTCGACGGCATTGCGCTTTGGGATCAGGGCGTGCTGCACCCCGAGCGGATCCGTGGCGGGGATGAGCTGCTGCGGCGGCATCCGCGTCTGGCCGCCCAGCTAAGCCATCCGCGGCGCGATGTCGGCGTCGACTAGGCGGGGACGAGGGAGAGGGTCATGAACGGGGTTGTCACGCCGCTCGACCAGGCCATGGCCGATGGGGCGATCACCCGGCGCGAGCTGAAGGCGTTGATGCGGCGCTCCGACCGGCCGGGGCTGATCCATCTGGCGCTCTGGCTTGCGCTGATCTTGGCCACCGGGTCGCTGGTCTGGGCCGCCCCGGGCTGGTGGGTGATCCCGGCGATGTTCCTGCATGGTGTCGTGATGGTGCACAACTTTGCGCTCACCCATGAATGCAGCCATTACACCGCCTTTCGCACCCGCTGGTTGAACACGCTGATCGGCCATATCGCCGGGTTCCTGGTCGTCGTGCCGCTGAAGTTCTTTCGCTATGAGCATTGCGACCACCACACCTTCACCAACCAGCATGGCAAGGATCCCGAGCTGATCGATCTGCCGATCTCGCCGGGGCGCTATGCGCTCTATCTCTCCGCGCTGCCCTATTGGTGGTACCAATATGGCGGGGTGACGCGCCGTGCGCTGGGCCGGCTGACCGCGGAGGAGCGGCGCTTTATCCCCAAGGTCGAACTCTCGGCGGTGATCTGGGAATCGCGGATCTATCTGGCCGGCTATCTGACCGTTTTGGCCCTGGTGCTGGCGGGCTGGACGGCGCCGCTTTTCTATTGGTGGCTGCCGCTTTTGCTGGGCGAGCCGGTGATGCGCTTTATCCGCATGACCGAACATGTCGGTCGCCCCCAGGTTGCGGATCTGGAGGTCAACACCCGCACCAATGTCGTCTCGGCCCCCTGGCGGTTTTTGGCCTGGAACATGAACTACCATGCCGAGCATCACTATGCCGCCTCGGTGCCGTTCCACGCGCTGCACACGCTGCACGAGCGGCTGCGCGGCCATCTGCATGTCGAGCCCGGCGGGTATTTCGCAGCGCATCGCGAGATCCTGGATGCGATGCGCGCCCGCGGCTGACGGCATTGCCCCCCGCAACGACCCCCCCACCATGGCCGATTGGGTCGATCTGATCGCGGTTGCGGCGCTGGAGCCCGGCGATGTCACCGAGGTCGCGCTGGGCGGCCGCAAGCTGGCAGTCTATGACACCGAGGGCGGGATATTCGTCACCGCCGCCCTCTGCACCCATGGCGGGGCGCGCCTGGTCGATGGCTATCTCGACCGCTTCGTCATCGAATGCCCGTTGCATCAGGGCTGTTTTGACATTCGCAACGGCCGGCCCCTGGGCGCGCCGGTCACCCGGCCCCTGCGCTGCTATCCGGCCCGGGTGGTCGATGGGCGGGTGCAGGTGCAGCTGTGAGCGGGCCTCAGTGAGCGGGCCTCAGTGAGCGGGCAACTGTGAGCGGGCATCGCGCCCCGGATCTTTCGGCCAGCCGGATCGGAACCGGGCTGGATCTGACCGCCCCGGGCAAGCGGGCGGGGCATGCGCGTCTGGTCTGGTCGGACAATGACACTCCGCTGGGCCATCGCCCGGTGCCCATCGGGGTGATCGTCGGCGCCGCCGGGCCAACGGTTCTGCTGACCGCCGGGGTGCATGGCGATGAATATGAGGGGCCGGTGGCGTTGACCCGCCTCTTTCAGGCGCTGGAGCCGGGGGCGGTGCAGGGGCGGCTGATCCTGCTGCCTGCCCTGAATGCGCCGGCCGTTCGGGCCGCAGCGCGGGTCTCGCCGCTCGATGGCGCCAATCTCAACCGTGCCTTTCCGGGCGATCCCAATGGCGGCCCCACGGCCATGCTGGCGCATCTGCTCGAAACCTGCCTGATGCCGGTTGCCGACGCGGTCATCGATCTGCATTCGGGGGGCAAGGCATCCTGGTTCACGCCCTGCGCGCTGGCCGCCCGTGCGCCCGATGGCCGTCTCGATCCAGCGAACATGGCGCTGGCCGCCGCCTTTGCGCCGCTGATCTGGGTGCTGGGTGCGCAAAACGACGACCGCTCGGTGAATGGCGCGGCGACCCGGGCCGGTCTGCCCTGCATTGCGGCCGAGCTTGGCGGCGGCGGCGCGCTGGGCATCGACGCCCTGGCCATGGCCGAGGCCGGGCTGCGCGGGGCGCTGGCGCATCTGGGCGTGCTGAGTGGCGATGGGTTGCCGCCTGCTGCCCGGGCGGTCGAGCTGGCCGAACCGGCCCAGAGCGTCTGTGCCCCGATCGGCGGGTACTGGGCGCCGGAAGTCGCCGCCGGCTCGGATGTCGGTGCCGGCGCCCGGCTGGGCCGGCTTCTCGACCCGCTGCGCATGGATGCCGCACCGCACCCCGTCCATGCCCCATGCGATGGGCTGCTTTTGGCCGAAACCCGGCGGGGGCTGGTCACGCCGGGCGATTTTCTGGGGCTGGTCGCCAGCGACGTTCGCGAGGGCTATTTGCGGTAGCTGAACGCCTTGGCAAAGCGCCATTCCAGATACTCGCCGCAGGTGATCGGGGCATGCGCGGTCGCAACTCCGGCGCCGAAGACCGCGCGCGGGTCGATCGGCGTCTCGGGCTCGGGATCGTAGGCCAGCACCAGTGACAGCCGCTCCTGGCCCGAGGCATTGACCACCCGGTGCGGGGTGGAGCGGTAGACATCATTCGTCCAGCGCGCCAGTAGATCGCCGACATTGATCACCAGCGTGCCGGGGATCGGCGGGGCCGCGACCCAGTCGCCGCCCAGGGTCTGAACCTGCAGCCCGCCCACATCATCCTGCGCAAGCACCGTCAGCACGCCAAAATCGGTGTGCGGGCCAACGCCGAACTGCTCTGCCCCCGCGGTTTCCGGCTGTGGCGGGTAGTAGACGAAGGAGGCCCGGCTCATCGGAGCCCCGCCCTGGCCGGTGAAGAAATCCGGCGCCAGCCCCAAGCCGGCGGCGAAGCCGCGCATCAGATGCCCGGCCACCGCATGGGCATCGGCAAACCAGCCCATTGCAGCAGATTCAAGCGCCGGCATGGCAGGCGGCCAGACATTGGCGCCGCGCAAGGCATGGTCTTCCGGCGTCGCGCCTTTTGCGTCCTGAAACCCCCAAATGAAGCTCTCCTTCAAGTCGGGTTTGGCGTCATCTTGCATTTTGGCGCCGCCCGCGGCCAGCCAACCGCGATGTTTGGCGCTGATCCGCACGCTGTCCTTGACCGCGGCATCGCCGCGAAAAAACCCCAGGGCGGTGTCGCGCGCGGCTTTCAGCCGGGCATCCGGAATCCCGTGGCCCGAGACATAGAGAAACCCCACCTCGCGGCTGGCGCGGTGCAGCGCTTTGGCAACGCCCTCCGGGTCGGACCCATCGCGCAGCGGTCCGATGTCGATGACGGGAATGTCGAGCGCGTCGATGCTGCGCGCGGATGCGTAGCTCATGGGATCTGTCCCCCGGTGCCCTGTGATCGGGCCGGAGTATCACCCTGTGCGCGCGTCCTGTCCATGGCGCCGGCCAGCCCGGCCGACAGGCATCTAACGCGGCACGGCCCGGCGGCGGCGTGCGGCAAGACCCAATGCAGCAAGCGCGCCCAGGAGCAAAAGCCCCGGCGCTGGCAGCGGCACGGGGACCGGTGCGACGGCTTCGGTGGGTCCCAGCGGGGCCGACCGGGCAAGGCGCACATTGTCGATGTTGAAGTTTCCGCAGGGTGCGGTGGTGCAGTCCGACGGATCGTCGGGCATCATCGAGGAGATCACCAGCCGGTCAACCGGACCAACCGCTTCGGGCAGGCGGAAATAGCTCACCTCACCGGCATCCCCGGCATAGAACCGGTCCCAAAAGACGCGGGTGCCGTTGCGAAACGCCCGGATTTTCAGGTTCTCGTACGGAACGAAGTCGCCCCCGCGCTCGAGCTTTGTGCCAAGCCCGACGATTTTGATGCTGACGGGGTAAAACTCCTGTCCGGTGCGGAAGATCAGCTTTTGGGCAAAGGATGTTCCGCTGTCGGCCAGGTGAATGCCCGACAGGCCAAAGCTGCCAAGATCGCCATTGCCGCGGATCCGTACGCCCTTTTCCTCGAAACTGTCGGAGAACTGTTGGACCGGCAAAGAATCGAACTTCACCGTGATCGCGTGTGACGGGTCTCCTGCCATCACACATCCAAGCACGCCTGCCGCAAGGGCAAGCCCACGCGCGCCATCTCGCATAAACGTCTTCCCCCTCGCCACGCCCCCACCCACGGGTGTCGCAGCTCTTTGACCAAGGTGTAGGAGGCGAATTCGTCGAAGTCTAGAGCCGCCGTTCAAAGCCGCCGTTCAAATCCGTCGTTCAAAACCATCCTGTCGGGCGGCCATGGCCTTGGGGTGCCCGAATGCCGGGCCGAAACCGCCAGGCTCAGCCCGATTTGGTATTGCCCGGGCCGAAGCGGTTGTTGCGCGGAAATCCGCGCGGGGCCATGCGCCCGGCCGTGCCGCGCTTGCCCAACCATTCGGCAAGATCCGGCTCGCGGCGGGTGCGGCCGGCGCTGTCGGGCCAGGCGAGACCCTGGGCCAGATCCAGCGTCACGACGTCCGACAGCCCGCCATCCTTGTATTTTTGCAGCCGGACGCCCTTGCCGCGGGCCATTTCCGGCAGGTCGTCGAGCGGAAAGACCAGCATTTTGCGGTTCTGGCCGACCACCGCGACATGGTCGCCTGCAACCGGATGCACCTTGGCAAGCGCAGCGCCCGGGCCGGGGTTGAGCACGGCCTTGCCGGTGCGGGTTTGCGCGGCAACCTCGCCGGCGGGCACAACGAAGCCGTTGCCGTCGCTTGCGGCAACCAACAGCTTTGCTGCGGGATCGAGCGCGAAGAGCGTCACGATCCGCGCCTCCTGCGGCAGATCGATCATCAGGCGCACCGGCTCACCCATGCTGCGGCCGCCGGGCAGACGATCGGCGGGCAGGGTGAAGAACCGCCCCGTCGAGGCCGCAAGGATCAGCCGATCCGAGGTTTCGGCATGGAAGGTGAAGGCGGGGCCGTCGCCATCCTTGAACTTAAAGGCGGTGTCGAGCGGCACATGCCCCTTCATGGCGCGGATCCAGCCCATCTGCGAGCACACGATGGTCACCGGTTCGCGTTCGACCTGGGTCTCGGCGCTGGCCTCGTCCAGTTCCGGCGCTTGGGCAAAGGCGGTGCACCGCCCGCCCTGAGGATGGCCCTCGGCCTTCAGCGCGATGAGGCGATCGGGACCAAGCCGCCCGCGCCGCTCGGGCGGAGCGCCGAAATCGGCGGCGATCTTGGCGATTTCGGCGCGGATCCGGTCCCATTGCGCCGCCGGATCGTCCAGCAGCGCCGTCAGCTCACCCCGCTCGGCGATCAGCGCATCGCGCTCGCGGCGCAGCTCCATCTCTTCCAGCCGCCGCAGATTGCGCAAACGCATGTTGAGGATCGCCTCGGCCTGGGCCTCGGTGAGCGCGAATTCGGTCATCAGCACCGGCTTGGGTTCGTCTTCGCCGCGGATGATCTCGATGACCCGGTCGAGATTGAGGAAGGCGACGATATAGCCCTCAAGCACCTCCAGCCGGGTCGCAATCCGCCCCAGCCGGTGGCGCGCCCGGCGCAACAGCACCTCGCGGCGATGGTCGAGCCAGGCGCGCAGCACCTCGCCAAGGCCGCAGACCCGCGGCTGGCGTCCGTCGATCAGCACATTCATGTTGAGCGGGAAGCGGGTTTCCAGATCGGTGAGCCGGAAGAGTTGCTCCATCAGCGCGGCTGGGTCGATGCCTCGGGCCCGCGGCTCCAGCACCAGGCGGATATCCTCGGCGCTTTCATCGCGCACATCGGCAAGGGCTGCGAGCTTGCGGTCATTGACCAACTCGGCGATGCGCTCGACCAGCTTCGACTTGGCCACCTGAAACGGAATTTCAGTGACGATGATCTGCCATTGGCCGCGGCCCAGATCCTCGCGGTGCCAGAGCGCGCGCAGCCGGAACCCGCCGCGCCCGGTGCGATAGGCCTCGGCAATGCTCGCTTCAGGCTCGATCAACACCCCGCCGGTTGGAAAATCCGGGCCCGGCAGATGCGAAAGCAGCGTCTCAAGCGGCGTGTCGGGATCGTCGATCAGCGCCAGGGCGGCCGCACAGATCTCGCCCGGGTTGTGCGGCGGGATCGAGGTCGCCATGCCCACCGCAATGCCGGC
>JBCDDO010000147.1:0-7170 GCA_039180245.1 Pseudomonadota bacterium
GCTGAGCAGCGCCGCATGCTTCCGCCTGGCAAATCCGGCGACAGCGGCGCGGCCGGCGGTGGCGTGTGCCTCGGCTCAGGAGGTGGCCTCAGCTCAGGATGCGGCCTCGCTGCCAGATTTGCCCTGTTGCCAGATTTGCCCCGTTGGCAGATTTGCCCCATTGGCAGATCCGAGCTGCGTATTTTGACGCGCTACTCGGCGGCTTTGCTCGATGGATCGACGCCCGGATCGTCATCCACGAACGGATCTTCCGATCCCGCCGCATCCGCGCCCGATGCATCCTGCGCCTCGGTCCCGCGCGATTTGGCCGTCTTCTTCGACTTCGACGTCTTGGCCGAGGTCTTTTTGGCCGCCGGTTTCTTTGCAGCCGGTTTCTTTGCAGCCGGTTTCTTCGCAGCAGGCTTTTTTGCAGCCGGTTTCTTGGCGACCGCCTTGCGCTTGCCGGGCGTTTTCGCGCGCTTCGCTTCGATCAGCACAAGGGCCTCTTCCAACGTCACCGCATCAGGCTCAACCTCGCCGGGCAGGGTGGCATTGACCTTATCCCACTTCACATAAGGCCCATAGCGGCCGGGCATAACGGCGATGGCGCCGCCTTCGGGATGCTCGCCCAGCTCCTTGAGCGGTTTGGCCGGAGCGGGACGGCCGCGGCTGACCTTCTGGGCAAGCAGCTCGACCGCCCGGTTCATGCCGATGGTAAAGACCTCCTCGGGATCGGCCACATTGGCGTATTTCTTGCCATGCCGCACGAACGGCCCGAACCGGCCGATACCGGCTTCGATCACCTCGCCATCTTCGGGATGGGGTCCCACCGCGCGGGGCAGCGACAAGAGCGCGAGCGCCCGCTCCAAGCCCAAGCTGTCGCGGTCCATGCCCTTGGGGATCGAGGCGCGCTTGGGCTTTTCCTCGCCCTCGGCCTCGCCAAGCTGCACATAGGGCCCGAACCGGCCCGATTTCAGATGCACGGGAATGCCGTCTGGGTCATGGCCCAACAGCCGGTCGGCCCCGCCCGCCTCCGCCTCGCCGGCCAGCGGCCGTGTGTAGCGGCATTCGGGATAGTTCGAGCAGCCGATAAAGGCGCCGCCGGAGCGCGCGGTGCGCATGCTCAGCCGCCCGACCCCGCAATTCGGGCAGGACCGAGGGTCGGACCCGTCGCCCTTGTCGGGAAAAAGATGCGGCGCCAGCACCTCGTTGATCCGCTCCAGCACATCGGTGATGCGCAGCTCGGCCGTTTCATCAACCGCGGCGCGGAACTCACGCCAGAACCGGCCCAGCACCTCCTGCCAATCGGCCTTGCCGGCGGTGATGTCGTCGAGCTCTTCCTCCAGCCCGGCGGTGAAATCATAGCCCACATAGCGGCGGAAATAGCTTTCCAGAAAAGCTGTCACCAGCCGGCCCTTGTCTTGCGGGATCAGCCGGCCCTTGTCCTTTTCCACATAGCCGCGATCCTGGATGGTCGTCACGATCGAGGCATAGGTCGAGGGTCGCCCGATGCCCAGCTCCTCCATCTTCTTGACAAGCGTGGCTTCGGTGTAGCGCGGCGGCGGCTGGGTGAAATGCTGGGTGGGGGTGACCGCGCGGCGCTCGGCTGCCTCGCCCTGGCGGATCGCCGGCAGCCGGGCGCTGTCGTCATCCTCGGGCACCTCGTCACGGCCTTCCTCATAGACCTTCATGAACCCGTCAAAGTGCACCACCTGCCCAGTTGCCCGCAGCCCGGTGCGCCCATCGGCCGAGAGGATGTCGACGGTCGTGCGCTCCAGCCGGGCATTCTCCATCTGGCTGGCCAGGGCGCGCTTCCAGATCAGGTCATAGAGCTTGCGCTCAACCGCACCGAGCAACCCCGGCAGGGCGGCGGCATCGCGGGTCATCTCGGTGGGGCGGATGCATTCATGCGCTTCCTGGGCGTTCTTGGCCTTGTTTTTGTACATGCGGGCCGTCGCCGGCACATAGGTCGCGCCATAGCGCTGATCGATCGCGGCGCGCGCGGCCTCCACCGCTTCGGGCGCCATGTCGATGCCGTCGGTGCGGAGAGAGGTGATGTGGCCGGCCTCCTCGAGTTTATGGGCCGCGCGCATCGTCTCCTGCGCGCCCATGGAGAGCTTGCGGCTGGCCTCCTGCTGCAGGGTCGAGGTCATGAAGGGCGGCGCCGGGCTGCGCGACAGCGGCTTGGCCTCGACCGCGTCGACCGCCAGCGTCGCCGCCTGCACCGCGGCCACGGCCCGCGCGGCCGCGGCCTCATCGGCCAAGTCGAACTTGTCGAGCTTGGCGCCCTCCAGCCGCACCAGCCGGGCGCTGTAGGCAGCGCCGCCAGGCGTGGCAAGCTCGGCCTTCACCGACCAGTATTCACGCGGCCGGAACGCCTCGATCTCCATCTCCCGCTCAACGATCAGGCGCAGCGAGACCGACTGCACCCGCCCGGCCGATTTCGCGCCCGGCAGCTTGCGCCACAACACGGGCGAAAGGGTAAAGCCCACCAGATAGTCGAGCGCGCGCCGGGCCAGATAGGCCTCGACCAGCTCCATATCGATCTCGCGCGGGGCCTTCATCGCATCGGTGACGGCGGTCTTGGTGATGGCGTTGAACACCACCCGCGCGACAGCGGCATCCTTTTTCAACGCCCGCCGTTTTTTCAGCGCCTCCAGAAGATGCCAGGAGATCGCCTCGCCCTCACGGTCCGGATCGGTGGCCAACACCAGCCGGTTGTCGCCCGACAGCGCATCGGCAATCGCGCGAACATGTTTTTGTGAGGCGGCCGCAACCTCCCAGCGCATTTCGAAATTGTTGTCGGGATCGACCGAGCCGTCCTTCTCGACAAGATCGCGGACATGGCCATATGACGCGAGCACGGTGTGGCCGGGCCCAAGGTATTTCTCGATCGTCTTTGCCTTGGCGGGTGATTCCACGACGACGACGGTCATTCAAACTCCTTGCCAAATCATCCGTATCCCCCGGCGCGGGACCATGTGGGTGGCGTCCAAGCCTTGTCAACCGGCTTGACGGCGCAGCCCCTGCCGTGGCGAATGGCGAGGCCGGCTTGGCCGCGCGGCCAGACCGTCGCCCAGTTGAGGAGGAAAACATGTCTGACAGCCCCCATAGTCCCGGCTTTGACACACTGCAAATCCATGCCGGCGCCACGCCAGATCCCGCAACGGGTGCGCGCCAGACGCCCATCCATCAGAGCACCGCCTTTGTGTTTCGCGATGCCGATCACGCGGCCGCCCTGTTCAACCTGCAGGAAGTCGGGTTCATCTATGGCCGTCTGACCAACCCCACCGTTGCGGTGCTGCAGGAGCGGGTGGCAACGCTTGAGGGCGGCCAGGGCGCGGTCTGCTGCTCTTCGGGCCATGCCGCGCAGATCATGGCGCTTTTCCCGCTGATGGGACCCGGGCGCAATGTGGTGGCCTCGACCCGGCTTTACGGCGGCACGATCACCCAGTTTTCGCAGACCATCAAACGCTTCGGCTGGGGCGTCAAATTCGTCGACACCGACGATCTCGATGCGATCAAGGCGGCGATTGACGAGGACACCCGCGCGGTGTTCTGCGAATCCGTGGCCAATCCGGGCGGCTATGTCTCCGACCTGCCGGCCATTGCCAAGGTCGCCGATGCGGCCGGCCTGCCGCTGATCGTCGACAACACCTCCGCCTCGCCCTATCTCTGCCGGCCCATCGAGCAGGGCGCGACGCTGGTTGTGCATTCGATGACCAAGTACCTGACCGGCAACGGCACGGTCGTGGGCGGCGTTGTGGTCGATAGCGGCAAGTTCGACTGGTCGGCCTCGGACAAGTTCCCGTCGCTCTCCGCACCGGAACCGGCCTATCACGGGCTGAAATTCCACGAGACCTTCGGGCCCCTGGCCTTTACCTTCCACGGCATTGCCATCGGGCTGCGCGATCTGGGCATGACGCTAAACGCTCAGGCCGCGCATTACACGCTGATGGGCATCGAAACGCTCAGCCTGCGGATGGACAAGCATGTCAAGAACGCGGTTGAGGTCGCAACCTGGCTCGAGAACGACCCTCGCGTTGACTATGTGACCTATGCCGGCCTGCCCTCCTCGCCCTATTACGATCGGGTGCAGACGCTCTACCCCAAGGGCGCTGGCGCGCTGTTCACATTTGCCGTGAAGGGCGGGTATGAGGCCTGTGTGAAGCTTGTGGATGCGGTCGAGATCTTCAGCCATGTCGCCAATTTGGGCGACACCCGCTCGCTGATCATCCATTCGGCCTCGACCACCCACCGCCAGCTCACGCCCGAACAGCAGGTGGCCGCCGGGGCCGGCCCGAATGTGGTGCGGCTGTCGATCGGCACCGAGGATCCCGCCGACATCATCGCCGATCTCGACCAGGCGCTGGCCAAGGCCACCGGCTGACGGGGACCAACGGGCCGGCCTTTGCAAAGGGGCCGGTCCGCACCGCTCGGTGTGCCAGATGACGCTCACTCCAAAGCAAAGACCGCGCTGACCGTTGCAGTGATGCCGGTTTCGCCCGGGGCGACGGGGACCGCCTCGGCCGTGACCATTGCGCGCTGCGGCGCATAGCTCGGCACGGCGGAATAGCTCTGTTCACGGATGGTCAGCACCGGTCCGAGCCTGGCACCGGCCGCTTCGGCATAAAGCTGGGCGCGGGCGATGGCATCGGCCATCGCGGCCCTGCGCGCCGCGACCATCAGCGCGTCGCGGTCCGACAGACCGAACCCGATGCCGGCAATCTCACGCGCGCCGCCCTTGACCAGACTGTCGAGCAAGGGGCCGAGCGCAGCAATGTCGCGCAGGGTGACCGTCACCGAATTTTGGGCGCGGTAGCCGGAAATCTCCGGCGCGCGGTTGCGGACGCTGTCGCGCTCCCACACCGGATAGAGCGCAATCTGCGTGGTTGCGACGTCACTCGGCGCGACCCCCGCCTCGGCAATGATCGCAAAAAGCGCCTGCATTGCGGTCGCGTTCTCGGTCATGGCACGTGCGGCATCGCGCTCTTGCGTGGTCACGCCAACCGTCAGCCAGGCCAGATCGGGCACAGCGTCGATGGTCGCCGTGCCGGTCACCTCGACAAAGCGTGCTATTCCCTCTGCCTGCGGCGTGACGGTCTGGGCCAGGGCCGGCCACGGGGTGACGACAAGGAACAAGGCAGCGATCAGGCCGCTAAAGTGCCGGCGGCGGGTCTGGCGGATCATGGGGTCTCCCTTCCGGTGTTGGGGCGCGGCGGGCCAATCGGCGGCGCCTCTGGAACTGGGACGCATCTCGGCCTAGCATGCTTGGCGCGCCGGTGGAAAACCTGTATGCGACGCAGGTCGCGGGGGTGTTTGCTGGCTGGGGCAGCGGGGCGCAGCGAGAGGTGGTGAGCATGCCAAGAAACCCGGGCAGAAACGGGCAGCGTCACTGTCGGCGGGGCCAGACTGTGGGCGTCGCCCTCCGGTTTGCCCTGCTCTGTGCGATATCCGCGCCCGGTCTGGCGGTCGCCGCGCCATCGGCACCGGCACCGATGGACGCCCCCTCCGATGCCCTTGGTCAGCTGTCGCTCGGTGCGAGACCGGGCGTGCCGGGGGTGCGGGGCCTTGCTTCGGTTTGGCTGCCAAGACTTCCGGGAATGTCTCGCGACATCGCCCGACCCAACGGGGCAGCGGTCTTCTTGCTGGCCAATATTGGCGAGACGCAGATCCCGCCTCAGCGCCCGCAGACCCCCAGGGAGGCCACGTCGGAGGCGACAGTTCCATCTGACCCTGTCACTGGTCCCGCCAATCCGACCGACACAGTTGCCCCGACCACACCCGCTGACCCGCAACTGCCCCTGCCGGTGTCGCCCGTGCCTGCTGCGATTGCGCCGCCGCCGCGTCCGCGAGACCGCTCGACCAGCGAAACACCGACGCAAAGCACACCTCAGGACGCGTCGCTGCCGGTCGCGCAGCGGCCTGAGCCAGAACGCGCCGCAGCGCTGCCCCCGCGTGCCGAACCGCCAGTGCCAATCGATGCGGAGGTGCCATCCGCGACTGTGTCCCCGACAAGCACACCCGACGCAGACCAATCGGCGACGGAGCCTGCGTTGGCCGAGGACAGGCCCGACGCTTTGCCACCGTCGCAGCCCGAGGTTCCGACGGCTGCACCGAGCGCCCAGACTGCATATGCCGAGCCTGCACACGCTGAGCCCATACGGACCGAAGACGCAGGCAATCAGCCCACCGAGCCAGGCCTGTCGCCGCGTGCAGATGTACCGACTGCAGAGGCGCCGACCGCATCGCCCTTGCCGCCCAGCGCACGCATCGCGCGGGTTCACGCGGCAGGACCGGAGCTTGCGGCTACGGCGCAGGCGCCGACGGCCGCGCCGGCACCGCGTCGCGCGCCCGACAAGCGCTGGCCCGATATCGCACTGTCGTCCGACGAGGTCGGACCAGCCGATGCGTCAACCGATCTGCCGACCGCAGAGCGCGCCGCGACCGCTACGACTGCGTCCGAGAGCTTATTGCCGGACACATTGACCGCGTCGGTGACATTCGCCCCGGACGTTTTGCAACCGGAGCGCACGCCACGCAGCATTGCGCCTGACAGTGATTTAGATCCGCAGGCGCGCACGGATCGCGACCCATCGCGCAGGCAGGAACCCCGGGCCTCGCCACTCGTGCCCGTGCCGTCAGATCCGGGTTCAACGCCCGCCGATCGGAGCACATCGGAGCCTGCCGCCCAGGATCCGGTGTCAGAAAGCCCGACATCACCCCCGACGCGGACCGAACGTGCACTGGAGCCGGCACTTGCCGAGACCGTGCCGGCCGAGCCGCCGCGCACCCAGACAACGCGGACCGCGCTCTACCAATCGCAGCATCGCGCCGTCGCGCCCGCGCCCAATCTGGTGTCGCCCGCGCCGCTGCCACCTGCGCTGCAGCCCAGCGGACCGCCGGCGCCACCGGCAGCGCCGCCCAAGGCGGGCGTCCCGGATCAGCGGATCGAGGAGCTCGCCCGGATCTGGCCGGACAGGGTGCCCCGCCCCGCCCAGCGGCCGCCCAGCCTGCCGCAAAGCGCGCCGCCACCGAGCGGTCCGCAGGATGATGTGCCGCCAGGTCTCGATGACGGCCCTGCCACCGCTCAGGCCCCGGAGACCGCGCCATCGCCGCCAGTGCGGCCGACGGACCGACCGAAGGACCGATCGACGGACCGGCCGACGGACCGGGCGGCCCTGCCCGCAC
>JBCDDO010000148.1:0-7152 GCA_039180245.1 Pseudomonadota bacterium
CCCGCACAAATGCCAGGCCCCGCCCCCAAACGGATCTCCGCCAGTTTCTGACGACCGCATGACGCTGATGTCCCCAACTTACGGGAGGAACTCTAGCGCAGCCCGGAAGTCGATGCGAAACATCTAACGCGAAGCTTCGGTCAACATCACGGCGCGACGCAGCAAGGATATCGAGTGTCGAGACGCTATTGCCGCAACGCGCGACGCCCTCGGCGTTTCAGCAAGGCGGGCGTTCCGAAAAATGCGCCGTTAGATCCCGGGTGGCGCCTGCTTTGACCGATGCTATGGGCGCATGCAGGGCGGCTTCGAGCCCCGTTTCAACGGGGTCCAATAATGGTTTGACACCATTTCAGTTTGCTCCAAGCATCGAATTGGACTTCTTTGGGCAAGAGTTATATCGTGATGATCCGCAGAACATTCAGCTTAACAGCTCTGGCATATGCTTTAAGCGCATGAAAGTTCGCACTACTCGATGATACAAGTGAATATATTGCGGGGATCTTTATGAACCTTTCCAGATTCTCCCTTTTGCTTGTTGTATTTATCGATGTGATGGGATTTGGGCTTATCGTACCCATATTCAGCACGATTATACTGGACCCAAACCAGAATTTCTTGCCCAGAGAAACCTCAAAGGCGACACGTCAAATCTATTATGGCTGTGCTTTGGCTATCTTCTTTTTGTTCTATTTTTTCGGCGCTGCATTTATCGCCAAGATGTCGGACTACATTGGCCGAAAGCAAGGCATCATGATCTGTCTGACCGGAGCTCTGGTTGGGTATGCTTTGACAGTGGTGGCTTTGCTCGCTTCAAGCTTTTGGCTGTTGGTTCTGGGGCGTGCGATTTCCGGGTTTACCACGGCGAACCAGCCGATCGCGCAAGCCGCACTGATCGACATCAGCGAAGACGAAGAGGCCAAGTCAAGAAACCTTGGCATGATCGTTGCGGCATCTGCTCTGGGTTTGCTGGGCGGACCGTTGATTTCCGGCTTTCTGAGCGACAGGGACATCCTGGGGCCGGCAGCTTCTCTCGAGCTCCCCTTCTACGTCGCAATCGGCCTGGTCTTGGCCAATATGGCGCTGATTATCCTGTTCTTTTCAGAACCCGGGTTCAAAAAACGTAAGATCGACTTTGGTTTGTCGGACGTTTTCCACAACCTCTGGAAAGTACGGAGCCACCCCGTGGTACTGAGGTTGTCTCTGGTCCTGCTTTTTGCATTGATGTGTCTTAATGCGTTCTTCTTTTTCATCGACTCTTACCTGTATGGCAGGTTCGGCTTCACAACATTCCAGAACAGCATGGCATTGGTCGTGTTTGGCGGTTCCATGGCATTGGGGAGCGGATATCTTACCGTTCCCTTGCACAAACGGTTTCGTAAAATTCCGATCCTTTACATCTCGATTGCGGCGATGGGAGTGGGGATTCTGGCATTTATGCTCAACCCGATCCCGTCGGTATCTTATGTTCTGATCATTCCGATCACCATTGCCTTCGCAATAATGTACCCGACGATGCTGTCGCTCTTTTCAGCAAGCGTTTCATCGAAAGAACAAGGCTGGGTAATGGGAGTGGTCGTGGCAATGTACGCATTGGGGTCGGGCACGATCACAGGGGTGAGTGGTTCGCTGATGGCAATCAACCTTCGCATGCCCTTCATCATTGCGATCGCATGCTGCATCGCCGCGCTCGTCCTCATGTTAATGCTGTTTCGAAACAGTGAGCTGCGGAGTTTGGACAAGTCGGGTAATGCGTCAGATTAAACGCCCTCGACAGGCACTGTTTGTCGGCGGGGGGCATTACCGTGAAGGTGCGCTTTGTCCGTTTCTGACCGTAACTTGGCCTTCATCCTGAAGGTCTGGAATCGCCGGGCAGGCGTGGTTCGTTGTGCCGGGTCGCCCGTCGAAGGTGACGTGTCCTGTCTCCCCCTAATGCCGGAAATGGCGCATGCCGGTGAAGAGCATGGCGAGGCCGGCGGTGTCGGCGGCGGCGATGACCTCGTCGTCGCGCATCGAGCCGCCGGGCTGGATCACCGCCGTCGCGCCGGCTTCGGCTGCGGCCATCAGACCGTCGGCAAAGGGGAAGAAGGCGTCTGACGCCACGACCGAGCCCTTGACCGTCGGCTCATCCAGCCCCAGCGCCTCGGCCATGTCGGCGGATTTGCGCGCCGCGATGCGCGCCGAATCCACCCGGCTCATCTGGCCCGCGCCGATGCCGACGGTGGCGCCCTGTTTGGCATAGATGATGGCGTTCGACTTCACGTGTTTGGCGACGCGCCAGGCGAACAGGCAATCGGCCAGTTCCGCGTCGCTGGGCGCGCGTTTGGTGACGACCTTCAGGTCTTCGGCCCCCACATGGCCGTTGTCGTGGTCCTGCACCAGAAGGCCGCCCGCCACCTGCCGCCAGGCGAGCCGGGGGGCGGCGGGGTCGGGCAGCCCCTCGGTCAGCAGCAGGCGCAGGTTCTTTTTCGCGGCAAAAACCGCGCGCGCCGCCGCGTCGGCCCCGGGCGCGATCACCACCTCGGTAAAGATCTGGCTGATCGCCTCGGCCGTTGGCCCATCCAGCGCACCGTTCAGCGCGATGATCCCGCCAAAGGCCGACACCCGGTCGCAGTCAAAGGCGCGGCTATAGGCCTCGGCCAGCGTCGCGCCCCGGGCCACGCCACAGGGATTGGCATGCTTGATGATCGCCACCGCAGGCCCGTCGCGGAACTCGGCGACGCATTCATACGCCGCGTCAGTGTCGTTGATGTTGTTGTAGCTGAGCGCCTTGCCCTGCACCTGTTCGGCGGTGGCGACCCCGGGGCGCGCCGTGGCGTCGGTGTAGAAGGCCGCGCTCTGATGCGGGTTCTCGCCATAGCGCAACTCCTCGACCAGGCGCCCGGCAAAGGCCCGGCGGCGGGGATAGGCATCCCCCGTCGCCCCGGCCATCCAGCCGCTGACCGCCGCGTCATAGGCCGCCGTGCGGGCATAGGCGGTGCCTGCCAGCCGCTGGCGGGTCGCCAGCAGGGTGCCGCCGGTCTCGATCTCGCTCGCGACGGCCTGATAGTCCTGCGGGTCGACAACGACCGCGACCGAGGCGTGGTTCTTTGCCGCCGCGCGGATCATCGCCGGGCCGCCGATATCGATGTTCTCGACACAGGCGTCATAGGGGGCACCGCGCGCCACGGTCTCTTCGAAAGGGTAGAGATTGACCACCAGCAGATCGATCGGCCCGATCCCGTGCTCGGCCATCGCGGCCTCGTGCTCGGCACTGCCGCGCATCGCCAGCAGGCCGCCATGGACCATGGGATGCAGCGTCTTGACCCGGCCGTCCATCATCTCGGGGAACTGGGTGACCTCGGCCACATCCCGCGCGCCCAGCCCCGCCTCGCGCAGCGCACGCGCGGTGCCCCCGGTCGAGATCAGGCTGACGCCGGCCGCGGCAAGCCGGGTGGCAAAGGGGATCAGCCCCGCCTTGCCCGAGACCGAGATCAGCGCGGTTCTGACGGGGACTTGATCGGCGGGGGTGTCGGTCATGCTCGGGCCTCTTTGACTGGTGACCCGGTCGCCCTGCGACGGGCTAGGGCAGTTGCTCCAGCGACCAGGTGATGCGGCCCCAATACTCGAGTATCTCGCCCGTGACCACGATCAGTTTTGTCGCGCGCGGATGCACCCGGGCGGGGTCGTGGTACTGCCCGGGCCGCACGACAACCTCGCTGGCATCGGTGCGCAGCATCCAGCGCCCGCCGCCGGGCAGCACGATCAGCGCCGCGCGCCCGTTCAGCGCGGGGCGCACATCGGCGTCGGGATGGATGACAAAGCGTGCCTCGAACCAGCGCGAGGCGAGGCCCGGCGGCAGCATCTCGTTCAGCCTGGACCGCTCGGCCTGCGCGCTGGCGACAAAGGTATCCTCGCCGCCCAGCGCGGTGCCAGCGGGGTCCAGATGCAGGCGGCGTTCATGGACCAGGCCATAGGCCGGCACCCAGGCCCGGCTTTCGCCCATCAGCCACAGGCCGTCGGACTCGCGCGTCACCGTGCCCGCGACCCGAACCGGGCGCTGGCCCGGCCCCCGCACCGGGTGGCTTTCGCCGCGCAGGCTGACGGTGGAGTGGGACAGGGTCGAGGCGCCCTCCACGGCCCGGTCCTCGCCGAACCCGAGCCCCGAGCCCGCATTGACGATCACCGGCGCGGGGCCGCTGGTGAGCTCGAAGGCCAGCGCGCTCGCATGGCGCAGCCCCCGCCCGCGCGGCGGCGGCGCGGTGTCGACAATCACGGTCGCCTCGCCTGCCGCCATGCGGGCATAGCCGAGCGCGCCCAGATGCGCGCGTGTCCGATCGGACGGGGCGCCAAGGGCGGTGGCCACAGCCCCGGCCTCGCTAGCCCGGGCGCCATGGAACCGCGCCAGATGACCATTGGCATGAACCAGCGCCGCCAGCGCGGGCCGCATCCGCGACAGCGCGCTGATGTGGCGCGGGTCGGGTTCCAGCCCCGCGGCGCGCACAATCTCGGCCGACCAGTCCAGGATTTCGATCAGACCCAACAGGTCCTGCGGGTTGCGGCTCTCGATCCCGCCGTCGGGGTCGACGATCGCCGCCGCCGAGCGGCCGAGCTCCACCACCCCCGGGCCGGGTGCCAAGCCGCCTTCGAGGCTGACCCGGCCAAACAGCATGCCGGCCACGGTCTCGATGCGCGCGATCCCCGCGGGCGCCTGGCGCCATAGCCGGTCGAGATAGCGGGCATGGGCGCTCAACGCCCGGAAAAAGGCATGGGATTGCGCCTCGGATGCCCCGTTCAACACATCTGTCGCATGGGCGACCCAGCGCACCAGCCGCCGCGCGGCCAGTTGCGGCGCCCAGCCGGGCCCCACCCCCTGCCCGTAGAGCCCGATCCACTGATGCACCCAGCGCGCCATCAGGCGGCGGCTGTGCCCGTCAGAAAGGCAGGCAAGGTCGTCGATCCAGCCATGCCCGTGCAGGATATCGCTCCAGCGCGCACCGGGCGGCGTGATTTCCCACGGAGAGGCATCGTCTTCCAGCTCGTGCAACGCGCCGTCAAACAGCAACAAGCCGTTGACGAGGCGGCGCCCGGCAGCACGGTCGCCGCGCGCCGGCGGCGGCGGTTGCCAGCGCAGGGCGCCGGGCTTGGCGCCCCAACAGGCGCGCCGCGCTTCGAACGAGGCTCTGAGCCCCGCAGCAGTCTGGACGACTCCCATGACCCGGTCTCACTCTAAAACGCCGGGTACCCGGCCTGATTGCAGGATAGGCCCTGGGCTCACCCCAGTCACCTGATTTGTGATCTTGGTCGAATTCTAGCTGTTTCGGACCAGGCAGGCGGCGAAAAATCCGTCCAAACCGCCCTCGCCCGTCCAATGATCGGGCCGCGTGCGCAGGCACCCGCCGGTGATCGCCCAGGGCATGGCGGGCAATTCCGCCGGGCTGAGGCGGGCATCGGGCGTGCGCTCGAGAAAGGCGCGGACCTGATCCTCCCCCTCGGCCTTGAACAGCGAACAGGTGCAATAGACGAGGCGCCCCCCGGGCGCGAGCCAGCCAAAGGCCCGCTCCAGCATCTGCGCCTGCAGCGCGATCAGCGCGGGCAGACCCCGGGCCACATCGCGGTGCGGCAGGTCGGGATGGCGCCTGAGCGTGCCGGTGGCCGAACAGGGCGCATCCAGCAGGATCGCGTCAAAGGGCCGCTCCGGCGCCCATGTCAGCGCATCGGCGGTGATGATTTCGGCGCGCAGCCCGGTCCGCTCGAGGTTTTGCGAGATCTTCTCGGCCCGGCGTTTCGAGATGTCGAGCGCCGTCACCTGTGCGCCCAGGGCGGCCAGTTGCATCGTCTTGCCCCCGGGGGCCGCGCAGAGGTCGAGCACCCGGCGCCCCGCCACATCGCCCATCATATGCGCGGGCAGCGCGGCGGCGGCGTCCTGCACCCACCAGCGCCCCTCGGCAAAGCCGGGCATGCGGCTGATCTGGCCCTGCGGCGCCAGCCGGATCGTGCCGCCGGGCATGAGCCGCCCGTCCAGCGCCTCGGCCAGGGCCGCGGCGTCATCGGGCTTTTTCGGCGTCAGGTCATAGGGGGCCTCGGTCAGCGCGGCCTCGGCAATCGCGCCGGTGACCGCAGCGCCCCAATCGGCCTCGATGGCCGCGCGCAAGGGGCCGGGCAGCGCCAGCGCGGCTGCATCCTGCGCCGCCACGATCCCCGCCCCCTGTTCGGCGATGCGCCGGCCCACCGCGTTGACCAGCCCCGTCATGCGCGGCGCGCCCGCCTGTTTGGTGGCGCGCACGGCCATGTCGAGCGCGGCATGGGGCGGCGTCGCGGCAAAGCAGAGCTCCGCCGTCACCAGCCGCAGCAGATGGTTGACGGGCGGTTTCGGCGCATGGGTGGCAAAGCGGCGGATGATATCGTCGATCTGTCCCAACCGGCGCAGCACCAGGGCGGCAAGCGTGCGGGCCTGTGCCCGGTCCTCGGGCCGCCCGCCCAGGCGCCCCTCCTCCAGGATCTCGCCCTTGTCGAGAACCGCGCCGATCAGCGTCACGGCGCCCAGCCGCGCGGCAAGACCCGGGGTTGTGTCCACCGGGCGGGCGCGCTGTTTGGGTTTTCTGCGGTCCGTCCTCGCCGGTCGCGTGCCCCTCACCCCCATGGAGAGGGCCGCGCGCCGCCGCCGCCGGGCGGATCGAATCGGTCACCGCTCGGCCGCGCCATGCGGCCCATGGTGGTGGCCTGGGCCTGAAGCTCGGCAATGCGCCGCTCGGCAGGCGGATGGGTGGCGAACAGCCGGTCCATCTTCAGCCCCGCCAGCGGATTGACGATAAAGAGATGCGCGGTCGCGGGATGATCCTCGGCCGATTGCATCAGCGCGGGATTGCGCGAGATCTTGGCCAGCGCGCTCGCCAGCGCCAGCGGGTTGCCGCAGATCTCGCCCCCCGCCCGGTCGGCCGAGTACTCCCGCGTGCGCGAGATCAGGCTCTGGATCATCATCGCGGCGATGGGCGCCAGCACGGCGGCCAGAATGACCCCGATGATGCCCAGCGCCCCCCGGTCGCGCCCGCCGCCAAAGAACAGGCCAAACTGCGCCAGCATGGCGATGGCGCCGGCAACGGTCGCGGCCACGGTCATGATCAGCGTGTCGCGGTTCTTGATATGGGCCAGCTCATGCGCCATCACGCCGGCCAG
>JBCDDO010000149.1:0-7134 GCA_039180245.1 Pseudomonadota bacterium
CGGCACAGCCCGCTGCCCGGCACGGTGTGTTTTTACCGGGTCAAACCGCAGGCCCAGAGCCTGGGTCTGACGCCCGGCATGATCCACGGCCCATCGCCGCTTTTTGCGCCCGAGAATGTGGCCGCATTGACCCGCGCCCGGGCCGCAAAGGCGGCGCAACCGCAGGGGCAGGGGCTTGGTCAGGGTCAGGGGTTGGGGCGCGTCGCGGACACGGCCTTGGGTCAGGTCGACCCGCGGCTGACCCGACGTCCGTTGCCCGGCTGGTTTTGGGACGAGGTGCGGCGGCAGGGCGGCTATGAGTCGCTGATCACCGAGTTTCACCGCCTCAAGCGGCGCGACCGGCATGTGCCGCTGGCCAACCGCAACTACAATGTGGCGAGCGCGGTTGAGTATGTCTTCGAGGGGCTCGACGCGCGGCCCAAGATCTTTCTCTTTGCCTCGCTCGACCATCTGCCCGCCGCCGATACGGTGACCGAGATGATGCTGCAAGCGGCCATGGACCATGAGGGCGGGCGCTACCAGCCGGTGCTGATCGCCGATGAGGGACGGCAGGTCGTCTCGGCTGCCCGCTTGGCGGCGCGCTATGGCGCCAAGGTGATCTCGACGCGGCTGCTGCTCGATCATCACCAGCTTGAGCCCTGGTATTACCAGCGCTTCCTGATGCGGCCCTTGGTGCAGTTTCCGCAAAGCCTGGTCATCGATCTGGGCTCGGACAGTTTTGCGGGGCTGTTCCGGCAGTTCCACCGCACGATCCTGGAGACCTGCCGCGCGGTGCGCATGGTGCTGCTCGACCGCCGGCATGATCTCTTCTCCCCCGCGCTTGGCAATATCCAGCGCAATGCGGTGGCCTGGCATGCCCATACCCAGGCGCCGGTTCCGGTGACGCTTGACCCGGCATTGACCGATGTGCTGGGCGGGCCGGCCCTGGCGCCCTGCCCGCTCGACCCGCAGACCCTGGCCGCGCTGGACGCGGCGCGGGCGGCCCCGCTGCGCCCCGAAGCCCGCGCCGCGGCGCTGTCCCTTGCGCGGATCCTGGGCGCTGCAAACGCGCCGGCCCTGGCGCTGCAGACCGATCCGGTTTTGCGCGCGCTGGAGGGGTTTTCGGTGACGCGCGAAATCGTGGGCACGGTCACCTGCCTGTCGCTGGCCGATGCGGCGGGGCGCTATGTCGTCTATCTGGCGCCCGGGGCCTGGGTGTCGGGGCGCTGGTTCGGCGAGGCCGCGCGGTTCTTGCAGGCCAATGCCCATATCGAAATGGTCGCACCGCAGATCACCGCCGAGCTGGCCGAGGATGACCGCTACACCCATCGCTGGCACAATTACGGCGATGCCAATCTTGCATTTTCCAGCATGTATGGTCGGATGCGCCGCGGCATTGCCGTGCCCTTGGCGGTGATGTTACGCAGACCGTTGCCCGGCGGCACGCCGGCAAGCGGCGCGGCACTGGCCCGGGCGCTTTACGATCTGGCCAAAGCCGCGCCCGATGCGGTCTCGGCCTGCGGCGAAACCGTTGCCGTGGCGACCGATCCGCGCCTTTATCCGCCGGCGGCACTGGTCTCGGCCGATGCGCAGGACGAAGCCGCGCTCGACCGCGAACTGACCGATGGCGAGGTGGCGTGATGGGCGGGACTGACGGCCCGACCAGGCCAGGCACGCCCACCGATGACGGGTCCGGCGAGAGCTTTGAGACCTATTGGCAGGCTTATGCCGATCTGATGTGGCTGCGCGCAAAGGGGCTGTGGTCGGACCCGCAATTCCGCGCCCATTATGAGAAATCGGGCGCGCGTGAGGGGCGCCGGATCCGAACTGCGGCGGATATCCCGCCCGATTGGTCGGACTGGCTTTATTTCCGCGACTGGTCGGATGATTTCGAGCTCTTGTGGCGCCGCGGCATCCTGCCGACGGGTGCCTATGCCGCGCTGGCCGGCCAGGCCCGCAGCGCCGAGCATGGCCGGGCCTCGCAAAACCGCCGGCTGGGCGAGCTGACTTCGATGTCGCCCGATGCGCGGCTGCAGCTGGTCGAGCATGCGCGCGACTTTCCCGGCAGCGGTCCGCTGCGCGATTTGGGGCGCGGCCGGCTGCGCTGGACCGCCGATGAGCAGGGGCATCTTTTGCCGCTGCAAGACCTTGTCGCGGCGCGGTTTCCCAAAGGCGCCGATCAGGCGGTGGTGATGCCCTGGCTGCGGATCGGCGGGGCCGAACGGGTCGGCGCCTGGCACCATCGCGCGGCCGAGGCGGCGGGTCTTTCCTCGGCCCTCATCCTGTGCGACGGCGAGACGGTGGCGCCGTTTTTCGACGCGCATCGGCCCCAGGTCATCAATCTGCCCGAGATCTATACGGTGACCTTCGGGGTCGAGTTCCGCTCGCTGTCCATCGACACACGCTGCGAGGCGCTGATTGCCGTTTTGGAAACGCTGTCGCCGGCTCGGGCGCATCTGGTGCATTCCTATATCGGCTACACCGCTTTTACCGACAGCATGATGGCCGACCGGGCCCATGCCGCGGTGGGCTCGCTGCATGTGTCGGCCTTTTGCACCCATGTGCACAATTCGGGCGTGGCCGATGGGTATTTCCGCTATGTCCCCGATCTTGCCGCGCGGACCGAACGCTTTGTCTTCGACAATCGCTGGTACCGTGACGATCTGACCGCCCGGTTCGGCCTGCCCGCGGAACAGACGGCGGTTCTCGACTACCCCATCGAGCCGGCCGAGCCGGTCGATCTGGAGGCCTCGGCGGGGTCGAACACCGTGCTCTGGGCCTCGCGGCTCGATTCGCAGAAAAACCCCCGGGTGCTGGGCGAGATTGCCCGCGCCCTGCCCGAGCTGCGCTTCCTGGTTTATGGCGATGCGGTGCTGAACGATGAGGCGGTGGATTGGTCGGCCATGCCCGGCAATGTGCGCGCCTGTGGCGGGTTTGCATCGCCCGCCGATCTGCCCTTCGAGGATGCGTTTGCCTTCCTCTACACCTCGCGCTTCGATGGCATGCCGCTCATCTTGATGGATGTCGGCTCGCGCGGGTTGCCGATCGTGACCCCCAGCATTGGCGGCATCGGCGATCTGATGGGCCCCGACTGGCCGCATTATGTCGACGGGCCGGATGATGTGGCGGGCTATGTCCGCGAGCTCTCGGCGCTGCATGGCAGCCTGGAGACCCGGCGCGCCTCGGCCGCGCGCATGTTGGCAACGCTGCGCGAAACCCGCGGGGTCGACCGGTTTCTGGCCGCTGCCGCTGCCTTGCTGCCGGAGCCGCGGGGATGAGCGGGGAGACGCCGCGCCACGGCCATATCGACAGCTACCGCTATGTGTTTCTGCTCACCTATGGGCGCAGCGGCTCGACGCTGCTCAACCGCGTTCTCAACGCCATCCCCGGCTATCTGATCCGCGGCGAGAACCAGAACGCGCTCTTTGCGCTGCATCGCTATCTGGCGGCGTTGCACTCGGCCCGGTTCGACTTTATCCGGCGCGATCAGGGGGCCGACCATCCCTGGTACGGCGCCAATGGCATTCGCTACAAGCGCATCGAGGCGGAGTGTCTCACCGGCTTTGTGCGCCATGTGCTGCGGCCCGAGGCCGACAGTGCGGTCCTGGGCTTTAAGGAGATCCGCCACACAAGCTGGGACATGCCGGATGCCGAATTTGCCGCCTATGTCGCCTTTCTGCTGGAGCGGTTTCCCGGCGCGCGGATCGTCTTCAACAGCCGCAACTGGCAGGATGTGGCGCGGTCGGACTGGTGGGCGAATGTGCCGCCCGAGCGGGTGCGCGAGCTTGTCGGCACCGCCGATGCCCGGTTTCAGGCCGCCTGTGCCGCCTGGCCGGGGCGCACGCTGGCGCTGCGCTATGAGGCGTTTTCGGCCGATGTGGCGGCCTTCAAGCCGCTCTTTGACTTTCTGGGGGCCGAGTTCGATGCCGAGCGTTTGCAGCCGATCCTGAAAAAGCGGCTAACCCACAGCACCGAGCGGGCAACCCCCAGGCCCGCCCCCGCGCCGCCGGGTACCGGCCGGCGGGCCGCGCCGCGCAAGGCGCAACCGCAATGAGTGGGCCACAATGAGTGGGCTGCAATGAGTGGGCTGCAATGAGCGGCGGCGCCCCGCGTCCGGTGCTGCACCGGCCCCTGGCCCCGGCCGGGATCGCGGCGCCGTTTGCGCGCTATGTGCATGGCGTCGCGCTGCCGGCTTCGGCCGAGCTGGTGCTGACCTCGGGCCAGCTCGGTCTTGCCGCCGACGGGGCCCTGGCCGCCGATGCCGAGGGCCAGGCGCATCAGTGCTTTGCCAATATCCTGGCGGTCCTGGCCGAGGCGGGGCTCACTGCCCGCCATATTCTGCGGGTGAACGCCTTTGTCACCGACCGGGCGCATATGGCGGGCTATATGTCGGCGCGCGACGCGGTCTTTGCCGATATCGACCCGCCCCCGGCCTCGACGCTGATGATCGTGTCGGGCTTCACCCGCCCCGAGTTTCTGGTCGAGATCGAGGCCATCGCGGCCGGGTAAGATCAGGCGGGTGAGGCCGGGCGGGTGAGGCCGGGCGGGTAAGACCAGGCGGGTGAGGCCCGGTGGGTGAGGCAAGGTCGGCACGGTTGATCTGGGCGGCGGCAGGCAAGGCCCGAAGTGGCCGCTGCCTGCGTAAGGATGTCGGCCCGGCACGGGCCGTCCTTTTGGTTCAGATGCCGGCAGCAGCCAAAGCGGCCCTTGGGGGGTCAGATCCCGCCCATGCAGATATACTTCACCTCGAGATAATCCTCGACGCCGTATTTCGACCCCTCCCGGCCCAGACCGGATTGCTTGACCCCGCCAAAGGGCGCCACCGCGGTCGAGGGCAGACCGTCATTCACCCCCACAATGCCGTATTCCAGCGCCTCGGCCACCCGCCAGCAGCGGCCGACATCGCGGCTGTAGAAATAGCAGGCCAGGCCGAACTCGGTGTCATTGGCATAGGCGATGGCTTCGCTCTCGGTGGAAAACTCGATCAGTGCGGCGACCGGCCCGAAGGTCTCCTCGCGGGTCACCTTCATGCCATGCACGACATCCGTCATCACTGTGGGCTCAAAGAAGGTGCCGCCGGGCGACCCACCGCCAGTGACCAGTTTGGCCCCGAACTTCACCGCATTCTCGACATGGTCCTTGACCTTGGCCAAAGCCGCCTCATCGATCAGCGGGCCAATGGTCACGCCGCTTTGAAACCCATCGCCCATGACCAGCTTCTTGGCCGCCGCGCTGAGCTTCTCGGCAAATTCCGCATAGACGCCCTTTTGGACATAGATGCGGTTTGCGCACACGCAGGTCTGGCCGGCATTGCGGTATTTGGACACCATCGCCCCGGCCACCGCCGCATCGAGATCGGCATCGTCGAACACGATGAAGGGTGCGTTGCCGCCCAGCTCCATCGAGACCTTCTTCACATCGCCCGCGGCCTGTTCCAGCAGGATCCGCCCCACCTCGGTCGATCCGGTGAAGGTGATCTTGCGCACCTTGGGGTTGGCGCAGAGCTCGGCGCCGATCGGTTTGGGGTCGCGCCCGCAGACCACGTTGAAGACGCCCTTGGGGATGCCGGCACGCTCGCCCAGCACCGCCATTGCCGTGGCCGAAAGCGGCGTGGCCTCGGCAGGTTTTGCCACCACCGTGCAGCCCACCGCCAGGGCCGGCCCGACCTTGCGCGCAATCATCGCATTGGGAAAGTTCCAGGGGGTGATCGACCCGATGACACCGACCGGCTCTTTGGTCACGATCAGCCGGGCGCCGGGTTTGTGGGCCGGGATGGTGTCGCCATAGACGCGCTTTCCCTCCTCGGCGAACCATTGCAGGAAACTCGCGCCATACAGGATCTCGCCCCGTGCTTCGGCAAAGGGCTTGCCCATCTCCGCACAGAGGATCGCGGCCAGATCGTCGGCATGGGCCAGCATCAGATCGTGCCAGGCCATCAGGATGGCCGCGCGCTCCGAGGCCAGCATCGCCCGCCAGCCGGTCAGCGCTTCATAGGCCGCATCGATCGCCCGCCGCGTTTCGGCGGCGCCGCAATCGGCCATTTGTGCGATCACCGCGCCGGTCGAGGGGTTGACGACCGAGAAGGTCCCGTTCTCATCCGCGGCAATCCACGCGCCATCGACATAGGATCCCTCCGCCAGCAGGGCCGGGTCGTTGAGCTTCAGTTCCGCAAGCGCGCCGAGATCCATGGCGGTCTCCTTCTTGATGATCCTCTCGCCGCCCCCACATCTCTCATGCCGGCGCGGCGCGGTCCAGCGCAACCGCGCTTGGGCCCGGTTGGGCCGGGTCACATGCGCGTTGATCTTCCAAGCCGACAGGCGTAAGCCGAGCCCGGTCACCCGGCCGCGGGAGCGAGAGCGTTGAAGCGAAAGCTGACGACGATTTTCTTTGCCGACGGGGTCGGGTTCTCCCAGCATATGGCCAGCGACGAAGCCGGCACCTTGACGCGTCTGAAGCGCGCCCGCGCGATGATGGGCGAGATCTTTGCGCAGCGCGACGGCCGGCAGGTCAACACCTGGGGCGATGCGGTGATCGCCGAGTTTCCCAGCGTGGTCGAGGCGGTGCGCGCGGCCGTCGAGATCCAGGATGCCCTGGCCAGCGAGCAGGCCAGCACCCAGGATGCGCGGCCCATCACCTTCCGCATCGGCGTCAATCTGGGCGATGTGATGATCGATGGCAGCGACATTTACGGCGATGGCGTCAATGTCGCCCAGCGCCTGCAGGAGCTTGCCGCGCCCGGCGGGGTTGCGATCAGCGAGACGGTGCACAGCCTGGTGCACAAGCAGCTGGCGCTGCAATTCGACTATCTGGGCGAATCGTCGGTCCGCAACATGGATGAGGCGGTCACCGCCTGGTGCATCGCGCCGCGCGGCCGCAACACCCCGCCCGATCCGGCCAATCCGGCCGATCGCGCCGGCGATGGGGATGCCCCGAACGAGGCGCGCCCGCAGGCGTCCGAGGCGCTGTTTGCGCGGCTCGGCACCCGGCTCGACACGATCCGCGGCTGGGTGATGGCCCAACATCGCGGCGTGCAGCGCGCGGCCGGGATGATCGTGTTCTTCTTTGCGATCAACCTGCTTTTTACCGGGATCGCCACGCCCTGGTTCATCTTCCCCTCGGCGCCCTTTGCGCTTTATATCTGGCGGCATGCGCGGC
>JBCDDO010000150.1:0-7084 GCA_039180245.1 Pseudomonadota bacterium
CGGCGGATCTGAAACTTTGCCAGCGGCATCGAGAGCCGCTCCGGTCAGGCCGGTTGGCCGCCGGCCTCGCTGCGCAGGCGCCCGGCCGACAGGGCGGCCAGCGCCACCATCGCCGAGGCAGTGCCCAGCATCAGCGCCAGCCCGCCGATCTGATAGGTCAGCCCCGACAGCAGAGTGCCCAAGAGCCGCCCGCCGGCATTGGCCATGTAATAAAACCCCACATCCATGGTCACACGCTCCGCCTTGGTAAAGGCCAGGATCAGGTAGGAGTGCAGCGCCGAGTTTACTGCGAAGATCCCTCCGAAGACGAGCAGCCCGGTGACCAGCACGCCAGTCAGCCAGGGCTCCGGCTGGGCCGCGCTCAGCGCAGCGATCGTCAGCAGAGCCGGAACCGCAAAAAGCGCCCAGGCCCAGATGCGCGCGGTTGCCACCAGATCGCCCTCGGCCCGATGATTTGCGCGCAAGAGCCGGGGTGCGGCTGCCTGGACGGCGCCGTAGAGGATGATCCAGACCGCCATGAAGATGCCGATCATGAAGAATGCCGCGCGGTTGCTCTCCACCGTGCCATCCGACAGCACAGCGTAGAAGTAAATCGGGATGCCCACCACGAACCAGACATCGCGGGCGCCGAACAGAAAGACGCGTGCCGCCGACAGCCAGTTGATATTGGTCGATTTCGAGAAGACCTCGGAGAACTTGGCCCCCTTTCGGCCCTTGGGCAGGCCCGACGGCATCGCAATCAGCACCGCGAGCAGGATCGCCGCCAGCACCGCCGCCATGATCGACACCGCCCAGACAAAGCCCAGCGATGCGAGCAGCACGGCGCCCAGCAAAAAGCCCAGCCCCTTCACCGCATTCTTTGAGCCCGTAAGCAGCGCGACCCATCGGAACAGCCCGCCATCCTCCTTGGGCGCAAGCAGCTTGACCGCGGATTTCGAGGACATCTTGGCAAGGTCCTTGGCCACGCCGCTGGCGCCCTGAACGATCATCACATAGGCCACCGACAGCCCAATCGCCCAGCCCGGATCGAGCTGCGCCAGGGCGACCAGGGCCAGCACCTGCAGGCCCAGCCCGACATAAAGCGTGAAGGTCAGCCCGAAGCGCGCCGCGATCCAACCCGCCGAGAGGTTGGTGACCATGCCGGCAATCTCGTAAAGCACAAAGAGATAGGCCAGCTGCACCGGCGAGAAGCCCAGCGTGTGGAAATGGAGCAGCACCAGCATGCGAAGCGCGCCGTCGGTGAGCATGAAGGCCCAATAGGCGGCGGTGACCGCGATATAGGCGCTGAGCCCCTCGGGGCGGGCGGCGCGCGTCACAGCGATGCACCGACCATCATGGCGACATCGACCAGCCGGTGCGCATAGCCCATCTCATTGTCATACCAGGCATAGATTTTGACCTGGGTGCCGTTGACCACCATGGTCGAGGGCCCATCCACGATGCTCGATCTGGTGTCATTGGTGTAATCGGCCGACACCAGCGGGCGGGTTTCATAGCCCAATATGCCCTTCAGCGGACCCTCGGCTGCGGTTTTGAAGAGCCCGTTCACCTCATCGACCGTGGTCGGGCGCGCAACCTCGAACACACAATCCGTGATCGACGCATTGAGGAGCGGCACCCGCACCGCATGGCCGTTCAGCCGGCCGGTCAGTTCCGGGTAGATCAGCGTGATCGCCGTGGCCGATCCGGTGGTTGTGGGGATCAGCGAGTTCAACGCCGACCGGGCCCGGCGCAGATCCTTGGCCGGGCGGTCGACGATGGTCTGGGTGTTGGTCACGTCATGTATGGTGGTGATCGAGCCGTGCTTGATGCCGATCGCCTCATGGATGACCTTGACCACCGGCGCCAGGCAATTGGTGGTGCAGCTCGCAGCCGTCACAATGCGGTGGGCTTGCGCGTCGTAGATGTCGGAATTGACCCCAAAGACGATATTGGCCGCCCCGCCATCCTTGACCGGCGCCGAGACCACGGCCTTTTTCACACCGGCTTCGAAATAGGGCGCCAGCTTGGCCTCGGTCTTAAAGACCCCCGTGCAGTCGATGATCACATCGACCCCGTCGAGCGGCAGCGCCGAGATGTCGCGTGTGCCGATAAAGGGAAGCCGGGTGCCGTCGATGGTGACCGCCTCGCTGTCACTGTCAAACTCCGCCCGCCAGCGCCCATGGACTGTGTCGAATTCCAAGAGATGCGCATGCATCGCCGGGTCGCCCACGGCGTCGTTGATCCAGGCGATCTCCGCGCCGCGTTCGAGGAGCGGTTTGAGCGCAAGTTTCCCGATCCGGCCCAGGCCGTTCAGCGCATAGACGGTCATGCAGAGGCCCCAGCGCCGGAGTGCGCGCCGCCCTCAACCCCGCTGCGGCCGATGTCGTCGACCGCCTTTTGCAGCGAGATCCGGTCCAGCGATGCCAGGGGCAGCGCCGCGAACGCCCGGATCCGGTTGGAGAGCGCGCCGAAGGCCTGTTGGAAGGCGAGGCTTTTCTCGGCATCGGCGCCCTCGACCTTGACCGGATCGGGCATGCCCCAATGCGCGCTGACCGGCTGGCCCGCCCAGGCGGGGCATTCCTCATTCGCGGCCCGGTCGCAGACCGTGAAGACGAAATCGAAACCCGGCGCATCCGGGCCCTGAAACTCCGACACGTTCTTTGAGCGCAGCCGCGAGATGTCGTGACCCTTGCTCTCAAGCACTTCGAGCGCGAAGGGATTCATCTGGGATCGCGGCCGGGTGCCGGCCGAGAAGGCGACAAAACGGTCACCCGCCTCCTTGTGCAGGATCGATTCTGCAAAGATCGAGCGGGCCGAGTTGCCGGTACAGATGAAGAGAACGTTGAACTTCCGGTCGGCCATTGAGTGAGCTCCCTGAAAGACAGAAGATGCAGGCGAGTTGGGGGGTGGGTCGGCGAGAAAGACGGCTTGAGCGGCCCGATCCGAGATCTGTGCGCAGACATCCGGCCGGCCGCGACAGCAATCGCGCAGCAGATAGTCAAACGTCTCCCGCACGGTCTGCATGTCGATTGCGTAGCGCAGCGATGTGCCCGCGCGTTCTTGCGTGACAAGCCCAGCTTGCATGAGTGCGCCCAGATAGCTCGACAGCGTGTTGGGCTTTATCGACAGGGCGTTGGCCAGTTCGGTCGCTGGGACGCGATCGGGATAGCGGCGCATCAACAGCCGAAACACCGACAGCCGGGCGGGGTGTCCAAGGGTCGACAATCGGTTGGGCACTGTTAATTCCATAATTCATGAATTACCGAATTAATTGCTCAGCACAAGCGTTTCTTAACGATGGTCACGCGGCAGATTCAGCCAGGCACAACAGGGCGACCGCCCTGCAGACCCCGCCCCCGAGATGTGCGCGTTGCTAGTAGGTCGCCCGCCCGCCCGACAGATCGAAGGCCGCGCCGGTGGCAAAGCTGTTCTCGGCCGAGCACAGCCAGGCGATCATCGCGGCCGCCTCGTCGACCCCCAAGAACCGCTCACGCGGGATCTTCGACAGCATATAGCCGATATGCGCTTCGCTCATCTGATCGAAGATGCGGGTCCGCGCGGCGGCCGGCGTCACGCAATTGACCGCGATGTCGAGCTTTGCGCATTCCTTGCCGGCCGATTTTGCCAGGGCGATCACGCCGGCCTTAGAGGCGGAATAAGCCGAGGCGTTTGGATTGCCCTCCTTGCCCGCGACCGAGGCGATCAGCACGACCCGCCCATAGCCGCGCGCCTTCATGCCCGGCAACAGGGCGCGCAGAAGGTGAAAGCTGCCGGTCAGATTGATCGACAGGATCGAGTTCCAATCGGCCAGCGGATAGGCCTCGATCGGCGCGTTGGGCCCGGCAATCCCTGCCGAGTTCACCGCCTGGGTGATCGGGCCCAGCGTTGCCTCGGTATCCGCGAGTGCCGTGGCGACACTTTCAGCATCGGAGATGTCGACCGGCAGCGTGGTGACAGCCTCGCCCATCGTCTCGCGCGCCGCGGCCAGGGCCTGCTCGTCGAGATCCCACAAGGCAACCTTGCTTCCCTCTTCGACCAGCCGACTGGCACAGGCCAGGCCGATGCCTTGCGCCCCGCCGGTGACAACCGCCACATCCTGCCGTTCGCCCATCCCTGTCTCCTTTCCACAACGTCGCCCGGTTCCGACCGCCGCCCGTCTTCCCGGCCGCGGCCCGTTGGATCACCCGGCGGGGGCGCCACGCACAAAGGCCGGGGTGAGCGCCGGGGCATCCCAGAGCCTGGTCATGTCGTTATCGAGCAGGGTCAGCGTGATCGAGGCGCCGGCCATCTCGAGCGATGTGCAGTAATTGCCCACCAGGCTGCGCGTGACGGTCACATTCTGTGCCGCGGCCAGGCGCGCGGCCGCATCATAGATAAGGTAAAGCTCCATCAAGGGTGTGCCGCCCATGCCATTGACCATCAACAAGGCCTCGGCGCCGGGCGCTGGTTTGAGATCTTCGCAGAGCGCTGCAACGATCTCTTCGGCAATCGCTTCGGCCGAGGCCAGCGCCACGCGCCGGCGCCCCGGTTCGCCGTGAATTCCCACGCCCATCTCCATCTCGGCCTCGCCGATCTCAAAGGTGGGTTTGCCGGCTGCGGGCACGATGCAGGAGGTCAGGGCCACGCCCATGCTGGCCGAGGCGGCATTCACCCGCTCGCCCAGCGCGGTGAGCGTGGCCAGGTCATCGCCGCGCTCGGCCGCAGCGCCGACGATCTTTTCCAGCACCACGGTGCCGGCCACCCCCCGCCGACCCTGGCTGTGGGTCGAGGTCTCCACCGCCACATCCTCATTGGTCAAAACGCTCGCGCTGGTGCCGTCATACATCTCTGCGGCCATCTCGAAATTCATCACATCGCCCGCATAGTTCTTGACGATCCAAAGCACGCCGGCACCGCTGTCGACCTTTTCGGCGGCAGCAAGCATCTGATCGGGGGTTGGCGAGGTGAAGACCTCGCCCGGGCAGGCCGCATCCAGCATGCCAAGCCCAACAAAGCCGGCATGCATCGGCTCATGCCCCGATCCGCCGCCCGACACGAGCGCCACCTTGCCGGGCCGCCCGCCGCCCTTGCGCCACACCATTTTCGGATCGAGCGAGACCTCGACGAGATCGGCATGTGCCGCACCAAACCCGCGCAGGCTTTCGGTCAAAACGTCATTGGTTGCGTTGATCAGCTTTTTCATCGCAGGTCTCCTTTGCGTCTGGATCCGCATCCTGGGCGGAGGGTGATGTCGGGTCGGGCCGTCGTGCCAGGGCGATGACCCGTGCGGCAAACTCGCGAATAAGCGCCGCGACCTCATCGCGCCGCTGCGGGGCCAGGCCGCCGATCCGGATCTGCACCACCTCGTCATCGCTCTCCGATGCTGGGCCGGAGGTCTCGGGCTGGCCCGGATGCGCATGGCTGTAGAGGCCCAGAAACCGGCGCTGCTCTTCGGGCGAAAAATGGCAGATCCGAAACAGCGCCGGGATGTGCTGGGCCGGAAGCGGCACGCGCAAGGCCGGATTGGTGATCTGCGAGATGAAGCTGGGATTGGTGCCGAAGGCCTCGGCCAGTTTGCGGCGTGTGCCCGATGGCCGGCGGTCGATCAGGGCGCGCAGATGCTCCTTATAGATCGCCACCGGGTCGCGCACCTCGCTCATGCGGGCTGACCGGCGCGGCCGAGTGCGCGCGCGATCGCCGGCAACGCGTGCGGCGCGACCGACAGAGAAGACAAGCCCAGCTCCAACAGGCCGGGAAGTCTCGCGGGATCCGCCGCGACCTCGCCACAAAACCCAACCGGGATATTTTGGGCCTGCCCTACCGCCACGATCCGGGCATAAAGCTCGGCCAGGGCGGGGTGCGCCGGGTCGGCAAGACCGGCGACCTCTGGATCGTCGCGGGCGACTGCAAGCACATGCTGGGCCAGATCATTGCCGCCAATGGCCAAAAACGCCGCGTCGAACGCGGCCGCAGTCAGGGCGGCCGCCGGCGTTTCGATCATCACGCCAAGCGCCGGGCGCCGATGCGCCACACCCCGTGCGCCAAGATCCGCGCAAACGGCCTCCAGATGGCCGCGCGCCGCCTCAAGCTCGCCCGGCACGGTCAGGAACGGAAGGATCACCGACAGCGGTCCAGTATCTGGCGCCTGGGCGGCGGCCTGCGCCAGCGCCCTCAACTGGGTGCGAAAGAGCTCAGGCTCGGCCAAAGACAGCCGAATGCCGCGCAGGCCCAGGGCCGGATTGGCCGTTGGCGTGCGGCCCAGCCAAGTGAGCGGCTTGTCGCCGCCGGCATCGAGCGTGCGGATGGTCACCGGCCGCCCTTCGGCCCGCGCAAGAACGGTGGCGTAGAGGTCGCGCTGGGCGGCCTCATCGACAGGGCCGCGGGCGAAGGCGGCCTCGCTGCGCATCAGCCCCACCCCGTCCCAATTGCACGGGATCGGATCAAGATCGCTCGGCCCGTCGATATTGACCAAAAGCCGAGGCACGCTTGCCGGCCGCACAGCCGCAAATCCGCCAGATGATCTGGGCGCCGCGCGAGCTGGCGTCACAACGTTTGCCCTCGCACCGGCAGCGGGCAGGTCCGACGCGCGCGGCGCAAGCAAAAGCAGACCGGCATCAGCGTCAAGCAAAGCGGTTTCGCCAATGCCGGGGGTCACCCCAGGGTCGAGCCCGGTGATCAGGGGAACCCCGCGCGCCCGGGCCAGGATCGCCAAATGGCACATCGGGCTGCCCCGCGCCACGGCAAGCCCGGCCGGCCGAGGAAGCTCCAGCAGTTCTGACGGGGCGATGTCATCGGCAATCATCACACATTGCGAAAGCCGATCGCGGGCGGCCTGTGCGCTGCCACAATCAGGCTGGGCAGAGAGGCTGCAGAGGCCCTCTTCAAGCCGCGATCTGTATGATGGGTCGCGATTGTCCGAGGCGGGGCGGCCGAGTGCCAAATCGTTATCAATGTCTGGCAGGTCAGCGCGCCTCTCCGTGGCGGAACCGGCCAAAGCCCGCAGCACCCGGTCGCGCAGATCGCGCAAATCCGCGGCCGGTCCGTCGGACCCAGCCAAGCCGGCGAGCGCGCGATCAACCTCGCAACACCACGCCTCAGCGGCACTGGCCCCGCCCCAAATGGC
>JBCDDO010000151.1:0-7050 GCA_039180245.1 Pseudomonadota bacterium
CGCCGCGCGACCGGCCGCAACCGTTCGAGGGACTTTAAGCAAGGGCCCCAACCATCCGAAGGATCGTCGATGGAACGCTACAACGCGCGTGAGGCCGAGCCGAAATGGCAGGCGGCGTGGGACAGGGCGGGGCTGTTTGCGGCCCGGCGCGATGCTGATCGGCCCAAATACTACGTGCTGGAGATGTTTCCCTACCCGTCGGGGCGCATCCATATGGGGCATGTGCGCAACTATACGATGGGCGATCTGATCGCGCGCTACAAGCGCGCGCAGGGCTTCAGCGTTCTGCATCCGATGGGCTGGGACGCGTTCGGGCTGCCGGCCGAGAATGCCGCGATCGAGCGTGGGGTGAACCCGGCCGACTGGACCTATGCCAACATCGCCGAGATGCGGGCGCAGATGAAGCCGCTGGGCTTTTCGCTCGACTGGGCGCGCGAATTCGCGACTTGCGATCCGGAATATTACGGCCAGCAGCAGGCGCTGTTTCTGGATTTCCTGGAGGCGGGCTTTGTCTATCGCAAGGCCTCGGTGGTCAATTGGGACCCGGTCGACATGACGGTGCTGGCCAATGAGCAGGTGATCGACGGCAAGGGCTGGCGGTCGGGCGCCGAGGTCGAGCGACGCGAGCTCACGCAATGGTTCTTCCGCATCTCCGAAATGGCCGACGAGCTTCTGGGCGCGCTGGACGGGTTGGAGGCCTGGCCGGAGAAGGTGCGGCTGATGCAGGCCAACTGGATCGGCAAAAGCCGGGGGCTTGAGTTTTCCTTTCCCACCCAGGGTGCGCCAGAGGGGCATGCCGCGATCCTGATGTACACCACCCGGCCCGACACGTTTTTGGGCGCGACCTTTGCGGCGATCTCGGCCGATCATCCATTGGCCAAGGCTTTGGCGGACGCGCGGCCGGACATCGCAGCGTTTTGCGAGGAGTGTCGGCGGGGGGCGACCAATGAGGAGGCGCTGGAAAAGGCCGAGAAGGTCGGGTTCGACACCGGGATCACCGTCACAAACCCGTTTGCCCCGGAAACGCCGCTGCCGGTCTTCATCGCGAATTTCGTGCTGATGGAGTATGGGACGGGCGCGATTTATGGCTGCCCGGCCCATGATCAACGCGATCTCGACTTTGCGCGAAAATATGGCCTTGACGTGCGGCGGGTCTTTGTGGCGGCCGATGCGCCCGTGGATGCGGCAGATGAGTATTTGGGCCAAGAAGAAGAGGCGTTTGTGCCGCCCAAGACCGAGCCGGTGCGGTATGTGCGGCCCTTGGCGGGGGACGCGCGCATGACCGGGCAAGAGGCGATCGATGCGGCCATCGCCAAGGCCGAGGCCGACGGGGTGGGCACCGGTGCGACCCAGTTTCGGCTGCGCGACTGGGGCGCCGGGCGGCAGCGGTTTTGGGGCGCGCCGATCCCGGTGGTGCATTGTCCGGTTTGCGGCATTGTGCCCGAAAAGCGCGAGAACCTGCCGATCAGGCTTCCCGAGGATCCAAGTTTCGACCGGCCGGGCAATGCGCTGGACTGGCACCCAAGCTGGAAGTACACAAACTGCCCGGCCTGCGGTGCCGATGCGATCCGCGAGACCGACACCATGGACACCTTCGTGGACAGCTCATGGTATTTTGCGCGCTTCACGGCGCCGCGGGCTGAAACCCCGACCCAGTCCGAAGACGCAAGCTATTGGATGAATGTCGATCAGTATATCGGCGGCATCGAGCACGCGATCCTGCACCTGCTCTATTCGCGCTTTTTTGCGCGGGCAATGATCGCCACCGGGCATTTGCCCGCCGCGGCCGCGGAGCCCTTCGATGCGCTGTTCACCCAGGGCATGGTCACGCATGAGACCTATTCGACCCAGGATGCCCGCGGCCGCGACATCTGGCACAGCCCCGAAGAGGTGCAGCGAAGCGATGTCGGCACTGCCCTGGCAGACGGCACGCCGGTTGCCGTCGGACCCTCGATCAAGATGTCGAAATCCAAGAAGAATGTCGTGGATCCGGCCGATATTGTGGATCAGTTCGGCGCGGACACGGCGCGCTGGTTCGTGATGTCCGACAGCCCGCCAGAGCGGGATGTGGAATGGACCGCGGCGGGTGCCGAGGCAGCCTGGAAACATCTTCAACGGGTGTGGAGACTGGGCCAGGAGGCCCTAGCGGCCGGTGCGGGCGTGGCCGATGAGACCGACGCGCTGCGGCGCGCGACCCACCGGGCCATCGCCGATGTGACCGGGGCGATCGAAGGCTTTGCCTTCAACAAGGCGGTCGCGGCGCTCTACAGCTTTGCCAATGCCGCGACGAAATCCCGCGCACCGGGCGCGGAGCGGGTGGCGGCGATGAAGGTGATGGCGCAGCTCATGCAGCCGATGACCCCGCATCTGGCCGAGGAGCTGTGGGCGGCGCTGGGCGGCACCGGCTTTGTGACCGATGCGCCCTGGCCCGAGCTGGACGAAGCCCTGCTTGTCGCCGACACCGTGACGCTGCCCATACAGATCAACGGCAAGCGGCGGGCCGACATTTCCGTGCCGGTCGATGCGGACAGGGCCACTGTCGAGGCGGCCGTGCTGATGGACGCGACAGTGCAGAAATGGCTCGACGGGGCAGCGCCGCGCAAGCTGATCGTCGTGCCGGGGCGCATCGTGAATGTCGTCCTCTAGGCAGCCTGGATCGTCGCAGGCCCCGGCTACGGGCGACCGCCGGAGAGCCGACCTGTCCAGGCGTGGCGTTCTGTTGGGAGGGTTGGGCGCGGTGACGGCGCTCGCCGCATGCGGGTTTGAGCCGCTCTACGGCACCAATTCGGCGTCGCGCGGTCTTCTGGGGCGGATCGCTGTGGGCGAGATCACCCGGGATGTGCTGCCCGACCGGATGGTGTTTGCGCTGCGCGACGCGCTGACCCGCGAAATCGGGACGGCCTCGGACGCGGCCTTCCGGCTCGACATCGCCGTGGATGTCGAAGAAGAAGGGTTTGCCATCACCCAGGACAATGAGACCACGCGGTTCCGCCTGACCGGCCTTGCCGCCTGGGACCTGCGCCGCGTCACCGGGCCCGCGCCGGTGCTGTCGGGACGGGCGCGCAGCTTCACCGCCTATTCGGCCACGGCCTCGGTCTATGCCACGCGCATTGCGGCCCGCGATGCCGAAACCCGGCTGGCCACGGGACTTGCCCAGCAGATCATCGTTCAGATCGCGGCCCGCGCCGACGCGCTCGGCCTGGGGCCAGCCGCGTGAAGCTGCGTGCGGGCGAGCTTACGCAAAGGCTGGGGCGCGGTCTTGCCGGCGTGCTGATTTTCGGCCCCGATCCGGTTGCGGTCGATCTTCGGCGCGATGAAGCGATCCTGGCCGCGGCCGGTCCGCAAGCCGAGGCCGATATGCGTCTCACCCGCCTCGCCGCAGCCAGCTTGCGCAGCGATCCCGTCGCGCTGAGCGACGCGATGCAGGCGCGCGGGTTCTTTCCCGGCCCGCGTGCGGTCGTGTTGGACGCCGCGTCCGACGGGTTGGCCGACATCATCGACGAGGCGCTGACGACCGCGGTCATCGGCGAGGATGCGGTGCTGATCGCAACCGCCGGCGTCTTGGCCGCCCGTTCGAAGCTTCGCAAGCTCTTTGAGAGCGCCCCCAACGCTGCGGCCTGCCAACTTTTTGACGATCCGCCCGGGCGGGGCGAGCTTGCGGCCATTCTAAACGCGGCCGGGGCCACGGGCGTTGCTGCGGGCACGCTCGACGCGCTTGCTGCGCTGGCCGATCAGATGGATCAGGGCAGCCTGCGGCAGCTTTGCGACACCGCCGTTCTGCATGCCGGCGATGCGCCGGTGGCGCCTCAGGATGTCGCGGCCTGTGCCCCATTATCGGCCGAAGGCGGCATAGACGACGCGTTGGCGGCCGCGGCCGACGGACATCCGAGCGCCTTGGCGGTCCAGCTGGCCCGGTTGGATGCGCAGGGCGTCGCCCCGACCAGCGTTGCAATCGCCGCAGCACGGCTCTTTCGGCAACTGCACCTGCTCGCCTGCGACCCCGATGGCCCGGATGCGGCGGTCGGGCGGCTGCGCCCTCCGGTCTTTGGGCCGCGCCGCGCGGCAATGGTGGCGCGCGCCCGGCGCCTGGGGCCGCGGCGGATCGAGCAGATCCTGCGCTTGGTGACCGAGACCGATCTTACGCTGCGCTCTGGGCGGCCTGTGCCCGGCACCGCGCTGATCGGGCGCACGCTGATGCGGATCGCCCGGGCCAGCGCATGACCGCGCCCTGGATGATCCCACCCGTAGTGACCGCGCCCAGGATGCCCGCACCCAGGATGCCCGCACCCAGGCTGATCGTGTTCAGAGGGGCAGCGCCCCGCGCGACCGGGCGTTACGGATGAGCCGAACCGCGGCCGGTGTCGCGCCGCAGCCGCGGGCCGTGGGCCGGGCGCGCATCGGGCTTCGCGACGGAAAACTGGCCGATCTTTACCAACAGGGCTCTGCCCGGATCATGCTGCCGGTTGCCCCGGGACCGGGGCTGGAGGCCGTCATCGTCAACACCGCCGGCGGCATCACGGGAGGCGACCGTTTTAGCTATGCGGGCGACGCCCAAGGCGGGCGGCTGGTGCTGGCCACCCAGACCGCCGAGCGGCTCTATCGTGCGCAGCCAGGGCAGATCGGCCGGCTGGACACCAGCCTGACCGTTGCGCCGGGCGCGCGGATCGACTGGCTCCCGCAAGAGACCATCGTCTTTGACCGCGCGGCGCTCGACCGACGGCTCAGCGTCTCGCTGCAGGGCGATGCCGTCTTCACCGCCGTTGAGCCGCTGATCCTGGGCCGTGCGGCAATGGGCGAAACCGTGCGCGCGGCGCAGGTCACCGATCACTGGGAGATCCGCCGCGACGGGGCGCTGGTCTATGCCGAAGCCTTTCGCCTTACCGGGGACATCGCGGCCGCAACAGCCGGGCCAGGCACATTGGCCGGGCAGCGCGCCCTTGCCACGCTCTTGCATATCGGTCCGGATGCCGCCTCGCTCCTTGATCCGCTGCGCGCCAGGCTGGGCCAGATCGATGCGGTTTTGGGCGGGGCGTCGCTGCGCGATGGCTGTTTGATCGCACGGCTGGTGGCGCCGGATGGTCTTGCCCTGCGGCGCGGGCTGGCCCAAGCTCTGCCCTGTCTACTGGGCCGGGCGCTGCCACGGGTCTGGCAAATCTAGGCACGCAAAAACCAGCGGGGATGCGGGCGATGTATAAGGTGATCGGCAATCCCAAAACCCGGGCGATGCGGGTGATCTGGATGCTTGAGGAGCTCGGGCTCGACTATGAGGTCCAGCCCAGCAATCCGGGATCGGAGGACGTGCGGGACTGGAACCCATCGGGCAAGATCCCGCTCTTGCTGGTCGAGGACGCCGTGCTGATCGACAGCGTGGCCATCGTCACCTTCCTTGCCGATCGGCACAACGCCCTGACCATGAAGGCCGGCACCATTCCCCGTGCGATCCAGGACAGTTTCACTCAATTCTGCGTCGACGAGGTCGAGGGGCCGCTTTGGACCACGGCCAAAAACACCTTCATCCATCCCGAGGAGCTGCGCGTGCCGTCGATCAAAGCGGTGTGCCAGATGGAGTTCAACCGCGCCATGAAGACGCTGGCGGCGCGGCTTGGCGATCAGGAATTCGTGATGGGCGCGGCATTCACCGTGCCGGACCTGATCCTCGGCCATTGCGCGTCTTGGGCGCAGCGCGCCAAGTTCGAGCTGCCCGACGGCCCGCTCACAGCCTATTTCGACCGTATCCTCGCCCGCCCAGCCTATGGCGCAGCCCTTGCCCGGGCCAAAGAGGTGCTGGCGGCGTGACGGCGATCGCCCATGTGCTGCGGCGCGCGGGGTCCTGGCAGGGCCCGGCCAGCGATCACGTTGTGCTGAGCTATGCTGATCGGTTGTTGCGGCGACGGCGGCTTTATTGCGCCAGCGGTGCAGCACTTCTGGTCGATCTGGCCGAAACGCTGGGGGTCGTTGCGGGCGATGCGTTTGAGACCGGCGCTGGCGGTTTTGTCGAGATCGCCGCCGCGGACGAACCGCTGGCCGAAATCCATGCCGACGGGGCCACGCTGGTCCGCCTGGCCTGGCATATCGGCAATCGCCACACCCCGGCCGAAATCACGCCAGGCCGCATACGGATTGCCCGTGACCATGTCATCGAGGATATGCTGGCGCGGCTGGGCGCCAGCGTGGCCCATGTCAGCGCGCCATTCTCTCCCGAAGGCGGGGCATATGGCACCGGGCGGGTGATGGGGCATGACCACGGGCATTCCCACACTTACGGGCATTTACATGGCCACGGGCATTCCCACGGGCATGACCACACGCACGGCCTAGCAGATGATCACAGCCTGGGGCATGATCACGGCCCGGCACATGATCACGGGCATGGCACCGGTCCGGACAGCGCGCACCGCGATGCCTGATGCCGGCGAAGGCGGGGCGGGGATGACGGCAGCGACGCCGCATAGCGCAGCGGGGCATATTGCCGATGCGATGACCTTGGCGACCTGGCTGTCGCCCGCCTATCCGATCGGGGCGTATTCCTGGTCGCACGGGCTCGAAACGCTGGTGGCGCAAAACGCCGTGCATGATCCCGGCAGCTTGGAACGTTGGATCGCCGATGTCCTGGCCTATGGTGCAGGGCGCACCGATGCTGTGTTGTTGGCGCGGGCGTATCGGGCCGCCGCTGATCCCGCAGTTTTGGACGACATCGCGGCACTTGCCCGGGCGTTGACGCCGTCGCGCGAGCGGTCGCGCGAGACCAATGCCCAAGGGGCCGCATTTGATCGGGTTACCGCGGCGGCTTGGGGATCGTACTTGCATGCCGGCACCGGTAACGTAACCGAAGCCGTGTACACCGCCGCTGGCCCTGGCTCGGATCCGGCCGGGCAAGCCTTGCCCTATCCGGTGGCGGTGGGACGCGCAGCGGGCCAGGCCGGCATCGCGCTCGACATGGTAATGGCAATGGCGATGCAGGCGATGGCGGCCAACCTGATCTCGGCCGGCATTCGGCTGATCCCGATCGGCCAGACCGACGGGCAGCGTGTGCTCGCCTCTCTGCACCCG
>JBCDDO010000152.1:0-7048 GCA_039180245.1 Pseudomonadota bacterium
CCCTCGACGCGCCGATGCTGCGCGCCGGCAATGCGGGCGCGGTCTACCTTCGCGTTGGGGATACAGTGTTCGGTCCGCTCGGCACGGGCGCCAGCATCGCGCGTCGAGGGCTTCGGGCACCTCGTAGCTCTCGCCGGGTTTGAGGATACGCTCAAAGATGACGGTGTCGTCGGCCAGAAAAACGCGCACCCAGGCATCGTCCCGCGCGACCACGGTGACGGTCTTGGAGCTGCTCGGCAGGGCCGGTCCGTCGGATGCGGTCGAGAGCGGCACGCCATCGGGCGCCGAGCGCATGCGCGCCCCCGGTGCGGCGGGCGTGTCGCGGGTCGTGGCATTGTCGCGCGGTGCGAACGCGCCGTACCGGTCCGGGTCGATCGACGCAATCGGACCGTCGCGCCGCTCCAAACTCGGTGCCTGCAGGCTGGGGGCGTAAAGCTCGTGCAGCGCCACACCGTTCGGCGTGGGTGCGGGCGAAGGGCTCGGTTGCGCCGTGTCGGGCACCGGCGCGCTCTGGGCCTGCGCCAGATCGACCACAACGGGCGCCTGGGCGACGGGCTCAAAGGCGATGCGTTGAATGTCGCGCAGCACATACCAGGCACCATAGCCAAGCACCGCGATCAGCCCGCACAAAAGCAGCACCGATCCCAGGCCCGACACCGCAGCCATGGAGACCGTCGGACCGCTGTTTCGCAAGAACCGCGCGGCGCCGAGCATCTCATCCTGATCGCGACGGGCCGTTGCCGCAGGCGCAGCGCGCGCGGCGCGGAGGCGTCCACGCGGGTCGGTGAGGGTGGCATTTACGCCCTGAAATCCGGATTCCGCGCAAAACCGCTCGTAGATCTCGTCCGCGTCCCGTCCCAGATACCGCGCATAGGCCCGGACATAGCCGGCGACATAGCCGCGGTTGGGAAACACGGTCGCATCGCAGTTTTCGATGGCATCAATATAGGCGGCCTTGATCTTCAGCTCGCGCTGAACATCAAGAAGCGATTTTCCGCGCGATGCCCGTTCGCCGCGCAAATCGTCGCCGAGCTTGACCTCGTAGGAGTCAAACCCGCGCAGGATGATTTCCGTCCCGTCCCTCATCCTCTGCTCGTCGCCCCTTGTCGGCATTTCGTCGCACCGACCGAATTCCCCATGCCCAAGCGCCTGTTTTGCTGTCCGCGTGCTGCCGGGGACCCCACCCCTGCACGCTTCACTGAGCATCGCATTGATATCGCGCCACAAGCCGCGGCGCAATCAGGATCATTCCGCACAGTGGCAGCTTTTGTGCAGGTTTGCACCGATCCGGCGGCATCCGTCTGCGCCGTGGCGACGTACCCGAACACACAGACGCGAAACTCCGGTCGTGGCGACCCGGGTGAGTGTGCAGCGGCACGCGCCGAACAAAGGAACGCGATTTGGAGAATGCAGCGATCTTTCTCTGGAGCCTTGGAGGCTTCCTGTTGCTCTGGCCGCTCTCTGTCTGGCGACGCGATGCGAGCATGGTCGATTTCTGGTGGGGGCCTGGCCAATCGGTCATGGCTGCAGCCGCATGGGTCGCAGCCGGGCAGCCTTCGGGCCCTGCGAGGCTTATGTTTGCATGCGTTGCGATCTGGGGTCTGCGCCTGGGCATCCAGCTTGGGCGCCGGAGGATCCTTGAGGGCCGCGAAGACCCGCGCTACACCGCGCTCCGCCGCCATTGGTCGCCGGGCTTCTGGTGGAAAAGCCTCCTTGTGGTCTTTCTGCTGCAATCGGCCCTGCAAATCCTGATCGCCGCGGCGCCGATTGCCGCGATCCAGGCGGGTGCGGGCGAGATCGGGGGTCTTGCGGTGGCAGGCGCGCTGATCTGGCTGACCGGGATGACGGTTGAAACGGTCGCTGACCTGCAGCTCGATCTTTATCGACGCCGGCATGGGCATGGGGGCCTTCTGACCCGCGGGCTGCGTTCGGTGGTCCGGCACCCGCATTACGCGGGCGAGATCCTCGTCTGGGCAGGCATCGCGCTCATCGCCCTTGACGCTGGCATCTGGTGGGCACCGCTTTCGGCAATGCTGGTCACAATGCTGCTTTGGAAGGTCTCTGGCGTGCCGTTTCTCGATGAGCATATGGGCGAAACCCGCAGCCGTTATGCCGCCTATGCACGATCGGTACCGGCGCTCATCCCCACGATGCGCCGCGCGCAAAGGCTGGCCCAAGCCGGGCGACGGGAGCGCGTTTGACGTCGCGCGCATCGCTCTGACCCGAAGGCCGGGGTCAGTAGATGTAGCGGATCTGTTCGCTCCAAAACCGCTCAAGCCGGCGGAAATCGGCATTCATCGCGTCGAGCCGGGCCGGATCGATCATGCCCCGGCTTTGCAGCGCTTCGGCATGGCGCGAGAACAGCTCATTGACGATCCGCCGAATTTCCCGACCGCGCGGGGTCAGCTTCACACGCACGGCGCGACGGTCAATTTCGCAGCGCTGGTGGTGCATGTACCCCGCCTCAACCAGCTTCTTGAGGTTGTAGGAGACGTTTGAGCCCTGGTAGTAGCCGCGCGATTTCAGCTCCCCCGCCGTCACTTCGTTGTCACCGACATTGAACAGCAGCAGTGCCTGAACTGCGTTGATGTCGAGCAGTCCGAGCCGCTCAAACTCATCCTTGACGACGTCGAGCAGAAGCCGATGCAACCGCTCGATCATGGAGAGACCTTCAAGATAGCCATCCAGATACCCCTTTTCGTGGATCTGGACATCCGGCCCGATGGGGGCTTGGAAACTCATCGTGCGCCTCCTGCTTCGTTCACAGATGTGATCCTGAAGCATGAGGGCAAAATTTTGCGTTAAGCGCTCGAAAAAACGCTACAACCCGTCCACGATCTTTTCTGATCGCAGCGCCTCGACCAATCCGGCATAGGCCGGCGGCGGTGCCGCGCGGCCGGTGATCCAATCGAGGATCTCCTGATCGGGCTCGTCGAGCAACATCTCGTAAGCATCAAGCGCGTCTTCTCCAAGCAGCGGCAGGCCGCGCCGGGCGAAGCTGCCCAAAATGAGGTCCATTTCGCGCATGCCGCGCCGCGCGCTGCGCATGCCCAACCGCTTTAATCGCACATCAGGGGCTTCGCCACGCTGGGACATCACAGGGTCTCCATCAAGCGGGCCGCGCCGCGCACGCCCGAACTGTCGCCATGGCGCGCCTTGCGGATGTCGATGCGGGCCTTGTCGGCAAACACATGCGGCATGACGGCCGCCTCAAGCGTTTCATAGAGATGCGGCATGTTCGACACCCCACCGCCCAGCACGATGACTTCAGGATCCAGCGTGTTGACGATCAACCCCAGGCTTCGCGCCAGCCGCTGGAGATGCCGGTCAAGGGCGCCTTGCGCCTCGGGATCGCCCACACCTGCCAGCTCGACGATCTCATGCGAGGTCGGCCCGGCATCCCCTGCCCCGGTCACGCGCCCGAACTCTGCCGCAATGGCCGGACCCGACAGCCAGACCTCCAGACAGCCGCGCCGCCCGCAATAGCAAAGCGGGCCATTGAGCTCGGACGCATCGGCCACCGGCAACGGGATATGCCCCCATTCACCGGCAATGCCATTGGCGCCCGAGACGATCTTGCCGTCGATGACCACGCCGCCGCCGACACCGGTGCCAAGAATGACACCAAAGACCGACGGTGCGCCGGCTGCTGCTCCGTCAAACGCCTCCGACAGCGCAAAGCAATTGGCGTCGTTTTCGACGCGCACCGGGCGCCCCAACGCCTCGGCGAGGTCCTGATCGAAAGGCTTGCCGATCAGCCAGACTGAGTTTGCGTTGCGCACAAAGCCGGTATGGGGCGAGATCGACCCCGGGATCCCAACGCCGACCGGCAGACCCTCGACATTGGCGCTGGCCTCGACCTTGCGCACCAGATCGGCAACGGCCCGCACGGTGCCGGGATAATCATGCCGCGGCGTCGACACCCGGGTGCGTCCATGCTCGCGCCCCTCCGCATCCAGATAGACAGCCTCTATCTTTGTTCCGCCAAGATCGACGCCAAGACCCATCGCTGACCAATGCCCTCTATTGCGACAATCGGCGCATAAGCTGCGCCAGCCGTTCGGAAACCCGCATCTGATCGGCGCGGATCATCCGCAGCTCGTCCAGAACATCCTGCGGCACGTCCTTTGCGACATTCGCCCGCAGCTCATCCTTGTCGCTTTCGCCGGTCATCAGCCAGATCAGCGACACGTTCAGAACGCCTGCGAGCATCTGCATGCGGTTGGCGCGCGGCTCCGAGCGGTCGGCCTCCCAATCGCTGATCGTATCGACGCTCACGCCCAGCGGGCGCGACAGCTGCTCGAGGCTCAGGCCAAGCACCTCGCGGGCCGCGGTCACACGGTCGCCGAAGGTCGCACTTTCATCGGTATAGTCAGCATGTACCAGATCGTCCTGCGCGGGCATGGAAAGCTCCTCTGTCTGCTTTTTCGAGCTGGGATCGGCCTTCCCTCTAGCATGAGACGCCGGCCAAGCAAACGCCTGCCCGGCCCCGGGCTGCAGCGGCGCGGTGGGCGGTTGCGCCGGCAGGACCCGGCCGCTATGCCTGCCGCGCAAACAAGAAGGTCCGGTCCCATGCGCCTCATCGCCTCGCGCCTTGCGCGCGTCCGCCCCTCCCCCACCGTCGCGTTGACGGCCCGTGTCGCGGATATGCGTGCCGCTGGGCAAAAGGTTATCGGCCTGGGCGCCGGCGAGCCGGATTTCGACACACCCCGCAACATTCGCGACGCCGCAGCGCGCGCGATGGAGGAAGGGCACACCCGCTACACCGCGCCGGATGGGATTGCCGAGCTCAAGGACGCGATCTGCGAGAAGTTCCGGCGCGAGAACGGGCTTGCCTATACAAGGGCGGAGATCACGGTCGGGGCCGGCGGCAAGCATGTGATCTACAACGCCCTCATGGCCACGCTCGACCCGGGCGACGAGGTGATCGTCCCTGCGCCCTATTGGGTGAGCTATCCCGACATGGCCCGTCTTGCCGGGGGCGAGGCGGTCATCCCGGCCTGCGGCGTCGACCAGGGCTTCCGCCTGACCCCGGCCCAGCTTGCCCAGGCGATCACCCCGCGCACGAAATGGCTGATCCTGAACTCGCCGAGCAACCCGACCGGTGCCGGCTACAGCGCCGCGCATCGGGCGGCGCTGGCCGAGGTTCTGGCCCAGCATCCGCAGGTCCATGTCATCTGCGACGACATCTATGAGCATATCGCGCATGCGCCCTTCGCGTTCGCGACGCTGGCCGCGGTCGCCCCGGCCTTGCGCGACCGCTGCCTTGTTGTGAACGGTGTCTCCAAGGCCTATGCGATGACCGGCTGGCGCATCGGCTATGGCGCCGGTCCCGCGCCCCTGATCGGCGCGATCCGCACGATCCAAAGCCAGTCGACGACCAACCCAAGCTCGATCAGCCAATGGGCGGCGGTCGAGGCGCTGAACGGCCCGCAGGATTACATCCCCTTTGCGGCCGCGCGGTTTCGCACCCGGCGCGACACCATCGTCGCGGCGCTCAATGCCTGCCCCGGCATTGACTGCCCCGAGCCCGAGGGCGAATTTTACGTCTACCCCTCGATTGCGGGGCTGATCGGGACGCGCAGCCCAGCCGGCACGTTGCTGGAAACCGACGGCGATTTCGCGACCGCCCTGCTCGATGAAACCGGGGTTGCCATCGTTCCGGGCAGCGCCTTTGGCATGTCGCCCGCCTTTCGGGTGAGCTATGCGGCCGCCGACGATGTGCTCGCCGAGGCCTGCGCGCGGATCGCGGGCTTTGCTAAGGGCTGCCATTGAGGGGTCCAAGAGCGGCCGACCCAGTCCGCGGCACATGGGGGGCGCAGCGCCGGCACCCCCACGCATCTTCCCACAGGCTGCATATCGGCGCCGAATGAGGCGCCTGGCCGGCCCAGCCCTGCTGGCCCGCGCGCCTCAAACCGCCACCATCTCGGCCGGCGGCTCCTTGGCCCCGGTCATGAACGCCACCGCATCATTCATCGAAAACGCATCGGGCTTGATGACGCAAAGCCGTTGTCCCAGCCTGTGGATGTGGATGCGGTCGGCCACTTCAAAGACATGCGGCATGTTGTGGCTGATCAGAATGATCGGGATACCGCGGGCCCGCACATCCTGGATCAGCTCCAGCACCCGCCGGCTTTCCTTCACGCCCAAGGCCGCGGTGGGCTCATCAAGGATGATGACCTTGGACCCAAAAGCTGCGGCCCGGGCCACCGCCACCCCCTGACGCTGCCCGCCCGACAGGGTCTCGACCGCTTGCCGGATGTTCTGGATCGTCATCAGCCCAAGCTCGCTGAGCTTCTCGCGCGCAAACTTCTCCATCGCCGGACGGTCGAGCATGCGCAGGTACTTGCCCAGCGGGCCGGGTCGCCGCAGCTCGCGCCCCATGAACATATTGTCGGCAATCGAGAGCGCCGGCGACATGGCAAGCTGCTGATAAACGGTCTCGATGCCATGATCGCGCGCATCGAGCGGCGTGGTGAACTGCATGCGCTGGCCCTCCAGCAACACCTCGCCGTCGTCCGGGATCACCGCCCCTGAAAGCGCCTTGATCATCGTGGATTTGCCGGCGCCATTGTCGCCGATCACCGCCAGGATCTCGCCTGGATAGAGCTCGAAATTGCAATGGTCGATGGCGGTGACCCGGCCATAGCGCTTGACCAGATTGCGCCCTTGCAGCACCGGCTGGGTCATGCCGAGACCTTTCGGATCCATTGGTCAACGGCGACCGCGGCGATGATCAAGACACCGATCAAGAGCGTCGTCCACTGCACATCCGCGCCCAGAAGCCGCAGGCCGAGCGTGAAGGTGCCCACGATCAGCGCGCCGAAGAGCGAGCCCAGGATCGAGCCGCGCCCGCCGAAAAGCGAGATGCCGCCGATCACCACCGCCGTGATGCTCTCGATATTGGCAAGCTGCCCTGCGGTCGGCGACACCGAACCCACCCGCCCGATCACGGCCCAGCCGGCAAAGGCGCAGATCAGCCCGGACAGCATATAGACCGAGATCAGAACCCGGCTGACCCGAACGCCCGACAGCTCGGCCGCCTCCG
>JBCDDO010000153.1:0-7045 GCA_039180245.1 Pseudomonadota bacterium
GACGCACCACATGTTTGCCCTGGCGCGCTTCGGCCAAGATCACGGCGTTGATGCGATCCTGCGGCCAGGCATGCGCGCCAACATGCTTGCCGACAAACACACGTTCGGCATCGCGGCGGGCGAGCTCCAGAACATCGGCATCGACCAGCCGGTCATAAAAGATCACATCGGCTTCCTGCAGCCGGGTGACCGCACGAAGGGTCAGGAGGTCGCGCGCCCCGGGACCGGCGCCGACCAGGGCCACCTGGCCGATGGTTTCATCCGGCGCACCGCCGGCCGAGATCGCCGATTTGATGGCCCGCGCCGCCTCACGCTCGCGCCCCCGCACCCAATCCTCGCGCGGTGCGCCTTTCAGGACCCAGGCCCAAAAGGCGCGTCGGCGCGCCCGCGGCACACCGCGCGCGACAGCCGGGCGCAGGCGCCCCGCAAGCTCGGCCAAGCCGCCCAGGCGCGGGGGAAGCATCTCTTCCAGCCGGGTTTTGATGTCGCGGGTCAGCACCGGCGCCGTGCCTTCCGACCCGATCGCGACGACGAGCGGATCGCGATCAACAAGCGCCGGGGTGGTCAGGTCGCAGAGCTCTGGTCGGTCGACCACATTGACAGGACAATGCGCGGCCTGGGCCAGCGCATGCGCGGCTGCGTCAAAGCCCGGACATCCGGTTGCGATGAAGGCAAAGGCCGCGCCGCCAAAGCTCTTTGCGTCGAGCGTTCGATCATGGCGCGCGCGGCCGCTCTCGACCAGCTGTTCAAGTTCGGGATCGAGCGAGGTCGCGATCAGCGTGATCTGCGCATCGGTTTTCAGCAGCAGCCTGGCCTTTTGGGCGGCCTGTTCGCCCCCGCCCAGCACGACGATCCGCCGTCCGGTGGTGCGAAAGAACATCGGAAAGCTCTTCATCGCAGAACCCTCTGCTAGGCCGCGCGCGGCGCGGCGTGGCGGGTCGGCCACAGGCGATGGGCCGCGTCCATCCCATTGGGCACACCAACGGTCTCGAAGGCCAAAGCGGCCGTGCCCATGACCAGAGCCCGCCCAAAGGATGGGCCCCGATCCGCATCCCAAAGCTCTGCCAGCGCGGCCCCCGTGGTGGTGAGATCCGCCAGGCGTCGCACGTCGTCTGACAGCGCTGGAAACGCGTGCTGCCAGCCGGTGCCGGCGCGGAGGCCGAAGGCCGCAACTTCCTTGCCCGGATGCCGCTCGAACTCGCCGCCGCCGCCCTTGATCACGGTCAGCGAGTGCCAGTCCAGGCGCGCCGCCGCATCGGCCTGAAGGGCACGATAGGACGGGTGAAAGACACCCTGGACACTGGCCGGCGCCCGGCCCGGGTTCAGCATGCGACAGACCGTGTTGATGCAGGAGCGCAGACCGAGCTTGGAGCGCAGCGCCAGAAGCGAGAACAGCGCCGGGTGCCCATCCTCCAGCGAGAGATATGCAATGCCCGGGCCATCGAGCGCCGTGCGCGCCGCATCCGCGTTGCGCGCCCAGGGAATGCCCAAAGGCCCCAACGCATCGCGCACCCTGCTGTCATCGCCGTTCCAGCCATGCAGCAAAACCCGCACACCGCTTTGCGCAACAAGGCGCGCAGCAAGCAGGAACCAGGGCTGGCCGCGGCTGCGCCCGGCGGCATAGCAGGGCCAATCGAGATCGGCCGGCGGGCAACCCACCAGATGGGTCTGTGCGGCCTGAGCGAACCCTGCGATTTCCTCTGCGGTTTCGCCCTTCATGCGCATGAGCATCAACAGCGCACCAATCGCTTCGGGGGCTGCGTGACCCGACAGCATGAGCGTCATTGCATCCGTTGCCTCGGCCTCGGTCAATGAACGCGCGCGTCCGGGGCCACGCCCCAAAATCCGCACATGCTCGGCCAGGCTCATTCGGCCGCCTCACGGCGCGCGGCCGCGCGCAACAGCGCTGCAAGCTCCGGTCGGCACGAGCCACAATTCGTGCCCGCCTGCAGCGCCGCACCGATCTCCTCCACGCTCAAAAGCGCCTGCTCTTCGATCGCCCGCAGCACCGTGTTCACGCCGACCCCAAAGCACGAGCAAAGCACCGGGCCCGGATCGGGCTGGTCAATGAGCGGCCGCCCTACAAGCGCCGCCGCCGCATCGATGTTGGGCAGCGTGGCAAGATAGTCGCGCATCACCGCCACGGGTGTGGGGGCCACGAACAGGGCCGCGGTGAGCTGGTTGTCGGCGCTGAAGGCAATGCGCGCCGTGCCGCGCGCGGGGTCGCAGAGCGACGTTGCCCGCGCGGCGGGCAGGCCAAACAAGCGGCGGGCCTCGGTCTCCCAATCGGAGATCTCGGCATCTCCAGCAAGCTCGGCCCGATGTCCCGCATGCGAAACGGCCCGCGCCCAATAGCTGCAATCGGGTGCGAGCGGGGCGGCCGACACGGCAAACCCGTACCATGCCGCGTTGTATCTGGCGACCTGGACGGTCGCCGCCTTGCTTTCGGGCTGTCCCGAGATCGGATCGGTGACGGCTGCAACCAGCGCATCGATCCGTGCCGAGGGCGCGGTTTCTCCGGTCCAGTGCATTGGCGCGAAAACCTGCCCTTGTGCCACATCCGCTGTGATGCGGGCGCGCAGAATGGCCTGCCCCAACGGGTTGGACAGGCGCACCAGATCGGCCGCAACGATGCCGAGCCGGGCTGCGTCCGTGGGATGGATTTCAAGATAGGGTTCGGCCAGATGGGCCGCCAGCCGCGGCGACAGGGCCGTGCGGGTCATCGTGTGCCACTGGTCGCGCACGCGTCCGGTGTTCAGAAGAAACGGGTGCGCGGCATTGGGTGTGGCGGCGGGCCGACGCCACTGCACCGGGACCAACCGCCCTTTGCCATCGCCATGAAAAAACCGCCCATCGGCAAAGAAACGCTCTTGGTGCCGGCCCGAAGCGACGGGCCAACGGGTTGGGGGCAGGGCGTCGTAGGCCGTCGCATCAAGCTCTGCCAGCCCGGAGATGTCGAAATCCCGGCCGAAATGGCCCGCAAGGCCCGATAAGGCGGCATGCTCGCGAAAGATCTCAGCCGGGCTCTGATAATCGAAGGCCGCGCTCCAGCCCATGCGCCGACCCACCTCGGCAATAATCTCCCAATCGGCGCGGGCCCCACCTGGCGCAGGCAACACCTTGCGCTGCCGGCTGATTGTGCGATCCGAGTTGGTGACTGTGCCGTCCTTTTCGGCCCAGGCCGTTGCCGGCAGCACCAGATCCGCCAGCCGCGCCGTGTCGGTTTCCGCGGTGATGTCGCTGACCACGGTAAAGGGACAGGCGGCGATGGCATCGCGCACCGCATCGGCCTGCGGCATGGAGACGGCGGGGTTGGTGTGGATGATCCAAAGCGCCTTGATCTTGCCGTCCGCAACGGCCTGAAACATCTCAATGGCCTTCAGGCCGGCGGCCTCGGGCATGTGTGGTGCGTCCCAAAACCGGCGCACGGCGGCCCGGTGATCGGGGTTCTCAAGTTCAAGATGGCAGGCGAGCATGTTGGCCAGCCCGCCAACCTCGCGCCCGCCCATCGCATTGGGCTGCCCGGTGACCGAGAACGGACCGGAGCCCGGCCGGCCGATGCGCCCAGTTGCCAGATGACAGTTGAGAATCGCACTCACCTTGTCGGTGCCCGAACTCGACTGGTTCACCCCTTGGCTGAACACCGTCACCACCCGCTCGGTCTCGCACCACAGACGCAAAAACTCGGTGATCTCAGGCTCGCTCAGCCCGGTGGCGGCGGTGGCGTCGGCCCGAGCCGCATCCAGCGCGGCCTCCATCCCGTCAACACGCTCGGCAAACGCCCGATTGGTCAGCCCGCGCCGGTCGATCTCAACCAGCAATCGGTTGAAGAGCGCCACATCGGCGCCGGGCGCCAGCGCCAGATGCAGATCCGCCCCATCGCAGCTTGCCGTGCGGCGCGGGTCGATCACCACGATCTTGGTCCCGCGCGCTTCCTTGGCCGCAAGCACGCGCTGATGCAGCACCGGGTGACACCAGGCAAGGTTCGAGCCGACCAGAACCACAAGATCGGCCTCGTCGAGATCCTCATAGGTGCCCGGCACCGTGTCGGTGCCGAATGCGCGCCGATGCCCAGCGACGGTCGAGGCCATGCAGAGCCGGGAGTTGGTGTCGATATTGGCCGAGCCGATGAAGCCCTTCATCAGCTTATTGGCGACGTAGTAATCCTCGGTCAGAAGCTGGCCGGAGACATAGAAGGCCACGCTGTCAGGGCCGTGTTCGTGGATCGCTGTCTGGAACCTTTCGGCTATCAGCGCGGTGGCCTTGTCCCAATCGCTGTCCTCTCCACTGATCTTGGGGGTGAGCAGGCGCCCTTCGAGCAAGATCGTCTCGCCCAGCGCCGAGCCTTTCGAGCAGAGCCGCCCGTAATTGGCTGGATGGGTCTTATCGCCTGCGATCTCCGCCCCGCCCCGCCCGTCTGGTGTGGCCAACACACCGCAACCGACGCCGCAATAGGGACAGGTGGTGCGGATTGGCGTCACGCCGCACTCCGTCCCGCGAGCGAGGTATCGAGCTGGATCCGTCCCTCGGCGACCCGGACGGCGAAGCTGCGCACTTGGCCCTCATCCGGTCCCTGCACCGCGCCGGTCTCGAGCGAGATCACCCAGTTATGCAGCGGGCAGGTGACCGATTTGCCGTGGACGATGCCCTCCGACAGCGGCCCGCCCTTATGGGGGCAAGCGTCATCGATCGCGAAGACCTCATTCTGCGCCGTCCGGAACAGGGCAACACAGCCAAGGGCGGTGCGCACAACCCGGGCGCCGCGGGGAGGAATGTCCTCGAGCGCGCCGATATCGATCCAGCTCATTCCGCCGCCTCGAGCGTTAGGTCCGCAATTGGGCTCCAGCGCTTGGTAATCTCGTCATTTGCGCGCTCGGCCCAGGGATCTTTCTGGTAGATCGTCTGCGAGTGATCGAATCGGGTGACCAGGGCGCCGCGACTGTCGAGATCCTCGACCACCCGTTCCTTCACCCAATCCATTCCGACTTTCGCGACCCATTTATAGGGCCGGTCGAGATATTTCGCGTTCTCGCGATAGAGCTGAACGAAGGCGACGATCAGATCCAGTGCCTCCTCCTCGGTAGAGGATTTGCCCAGAAGCTCGGTTTCCTTCACATCCATGCCCGCCGCCCCTGCGACGCTGACCTCGTAGCCGGAATCGACGCAGATCACGCCCACATCCTTGCAGGTCGCCTCGGCGCAGTTCCGCGGACATCCCGAGACCGCCATCTTCACCTTATGCGGCGTCCAACTCCCCCACATCCGCTTCTCAATCTTGATGCCGAGCCCGGTCGAGTCCTGCGTGCCAAAGCGGCAATGATCGGTGCCGACACAAGTCTTCACTGTGCGCAGCCCTTTTGCATAGGCGTGACCCGAGACGAGCCCCGCCGCGTTCAGATCGGCCCAGATCGCGGGCAGGTCTTGTTTCTTGACCCCCAGAAGGTCGATCCTCTGGCCGCCGGTCACTTTCACCGTGGGCACCTGAAACTTGTCCGCCGCATCTGCAATGGCACGAAGCTCGCCCGGCGTGGTGATACCGCCCCACATTCTCGGAACCACGCTGAAAGTGCCGTCTTTCTGGATATTCGCGTGGTTGCGCTCGTTGACGAAGCGGCTCTGCGGGTCGTCTTGATACTCATCCGGCCAATCCGCCAGCAGATAGAAGTTCAGCGCAGGGCGGCAGACATGGCAACCGCAGGAGGTTTTCCAGTTGCCCGCCTGGAATACCGCCTGCATCGACGTCAGCTTCTGCGACTTGATCAGTCTGCGTACATCCTCGTGGGTCAGATCGGTGCAGCCGCAGATCGACTTGGCGGCGGGTGCCGCATATTCATCGCCCAGCGTGACGGCCAGCAATTGCTCCACCAGCCCGGTACAGGTGCCGCACGAGCCGCTGGCCTTGGTCTGGCCGCGCACCAGGTCCAGCGTGGTGGCTCCGCCTGCAATCGCTGTTGTGATCTGACCTTTGCAAATGCCGTTACAGCCGCAGATCTCTGCCTCATCCGGCAATGCTGCAACGGCCGCCATAGGGTCCAGGGGGCTGCCCCCGGCATAGGCGGGGCCGAAGATCAGAGTCTCGCGCATCTCGGAGATATCGGTCCCGTCTTTGAGCAGACCGAAGAACCAGTTGCCATCGGCTGTGTCGCCATACATGACAGCGCCGACGATCTTGTTCTCCTCGATCACCAGGCGTTTGTAGACGCCGCGCGAGGCGTCGCGCAGCACGATCTCCTCGCGCTCGGCCCCTTCGGCGAAATCGCCTGCAGAGAAAAGGTCGACACCAGTCACCTTCAGCTTGGTCGAGGTGACTGAGCCGGTATATTCCGCCGCGACCCCCGCCAAGCTGCGGGCCGCGACCTTCGCCATGTCATAGAGCGGTGCGACCAGGCCATAGCACATGCCGCGATGTTCGACGCATTCGCCGACCGCGAGGACATCCTCGTCCGAGGTGATCATCTGGTCGTCGACATGGAGGCCTCGGCCGCAGGCGAGCCCCGCTTCCTTTGCCAGCGCGGTCGCGGGGCGAATACCGACTGCCATGCAGACGATATCGGCTTCATATTCGGTCCCGTCATCCAGCCGCACGCCGGTGACGCAGGTCTCACCGGTGATCTCATGGGTGTTGGCCCCGGTATGGATCCGGATGCCGCGGCTCTCCAGCTCCTTTTGCAGAAGGTAGCCTGCCGCGGGGTCCAACTGCCGCTCCATCAGATGCGGCATCAGGTGGAGTACTGTGACCTCCATGCCGCGCAGCTTCAGCCCCGCGGCCGCCTCCAAACCCAGAAGACCGCCGCCGATCACCACTGCCTTGGCGCCGGGTTTCTCGGCCGCCGCGATCATCGCATTCGTGTCGTCGAGGTCGCGATAGGTGATCACGCCGGGCAGGTCCTTGCCCGCCACCGGGATTATGAAAGGGTCGGATCCCGTGGCGATGACCAGTTTGTCATACTGGGTCTCGCCCTTTTCGGTGATCACCACCTTGCGGCTCCGGTCGATCCCCTCCACTGCCTCGCCGAAGCGGCAATTGACGCCATGCTCGGCATAC
>JBCDDO010000154.1:0-7009 GCA_039180245.1 Pseudomonadota bacterium
CTGGCCGACCATGGCCAGCGACGCCTCCCAGCCCCGCGACATCGCAAAGCCGACAAAGCCGACCATCAGCGTGGCAAACCCAACCCGGAAGCCGGCAAAACAAAGTGCGAGCAGGACGGCAAAGCCGATGAGTGCGGGCGTCACTTCAGTTGCCCCGCCGCGACGCCTGGCGCGCCTTCAGATAGATGCCCATGATCTGCGACACGACGCTGAGCGCGGCCAGAAGCGAGACCGATCCCGCAATCCAGGCCAGCGGGATCTCCAGCACGAAGGTCAGGGTGTTCTGCGCCCAGGCCTCCAACGCCAGCTCCAGCAGCACAAACGCGATCAGCGCCATCACCAGCACCGAAAAGCTTTGGATCACAACCGCATAGAACCGCGGCGCAAGCTGGCGGATGCGGTGATCCATCAGCTCGACCACGATATGGTCGTCGCGGGCATTGGCAATCCCCAGCCCCGAGAAGATCACCAGCGCCAAAAGCGCCGAGATCATCTCATTGGCCCCAAAGACCGGCTGGCTGAGCAGATATCGCCCGATCACATCGACAAAGGTCAGCACCATCATGGTGACCAGAAACACCGAGCCCAGAAGCTCAAGCGCACGGACAATGATGGCAAGGCCGGTCCCCTGATCGGCCTTGCCCGCATCAGCGCTGGTCTCCTCGCTCACTCGGAAAGCTCGCCGACGCGCTGAATGTAAAAGGCAAGGGCGGCCTCGGCCTCGATGCCGGCCTCTGTGGCACGCGCGATCCATGCGTCGCGGATTGGCTGTGAGGCCTCGACAAAGGCCGCCTCAAGCGCCGGATCGACCTCATGAACCGTGATCCCAAGCTCGTCGAACCGGGCAAAGACCGAGGCCCCGACATCGTCCCATTTCTGGGCTGCCTGCATGCCGAGCACCTGGCCGCTGACCTCCATGATCGCGGCCTGATCCTCTGGCGAGATCTCCGCCCAACGATCCTTGTTGATCATGAAGGAGAACGAGGTGGTGTAGATCGCCCGCGAGAACCTTGTGTGCGATTTGGTGTAGGGGATGAGCTGGAAGGATTGCAGCGCGTCGCCCGATACGCCCAGATGCGCGTCGACGATCCCGCGCGAAATCACCTCGTTCGAGCCCACCGCCGGGGTCGAGACCACGCCCGCACCAAGCTCCTTGGACATATTGGCCAGCGGGCCCGGCAGCGACCAGATCTTGCGGGCGCGGAAATCTTCCAGCGTGATCAGCGGCGCATCGGTGGTGCTGAAGAGCTCGCCCGGCGTGATCACCCATTGCGACAGAAGCTGCACGGTGTCGAACTCATCGGGAAAGAACTTGCGGTTCGTTTCCCACAACGCCTGCGACATGGCCGGGGCATCGAAGCTGCCGATGAAGGGGTTCATGGCCACCAGCGGGCCGGACACGCGGTTGCCGATCAGCCCGTTGAACTGAACGGCGGCATCGACAATCCCCTTTTCGACCGAGGCCATCTGTTCTGGCGGCGGGGCCACCGATTTGGGCGGGATCAGCCCGCGCACCCGGCCCTCGGTCACCTCTTCGACCGCGCTGATCCAGTTTGGCAGGATCTCGGTGCACACGAAATGCTGCGGCGGCCAAAAGCAGTTGACCACCAGCCGGGTGGTGGCGTTGGCCGGGATCGCTGCCAGCATCGCCGCAGCGAAGCCCACAGCGCCCAGACGCGCGGCAAAGCCCATGCTCTTTGAACTCATATCGATCCTCCCTTTGCAATATGTCGATGTTTGCATCGATCTCTCGGTCGAACTCTAGCGCAGCTCTTTGGCCCGCGGGTCCGAAATCTTCTGCATGCTTGGCAGTTGGTGACCGAAGCGCATTTTACAGCACAGCTCACGGGCCGCGCCCGTGCGGCGCTTTGGGCGACGGGTCGGCGCGCACCTCCCCCGCAGGTTCAACCGACCGCACGCGATAGCTCAGCGGAAACAGCTCCAAATCGAACCGCTCGCGCAGCAGCCCCCACACGCCCTTGGGCGCAAACAGCATCACCACAATCGCGACCGCGCCCAGAACCATCAGATAGATCGTGCCGAAATCGGCCAGGGTCTCGCGCAGCGCAAAAAAGACCAGTGTCCCGATGATCGGCCCTTCGAGCGTGCCGATGCCGCCGATCACCACGATGAAGATCACAAAGGCCGTCCAGTCGTTCACCGAAAACGCCGCATCCGGCGAGATCCGCAGCTTTTGCAGAAAGATCAGCCCGCCAATGACGGCGGTGAAGGCCGAGGCGACGACATAGACCTCCAGCTTGGTGCGCCAGATGTCGATGCCCAGACCGGCCGCTGCCGTCTCGCTGTCGCGGATCGCGGTCAGGGCCAGGCCCCGGCGCGAGCGCAGGAAGAGATAGACCGCGCCGACCACGATCACCGCGGCGCCAAGTGCCAGCCAATAGCTCAGTGCCTCGCGGCCCGAGCGCGAGCTTGCAAGGCCCCGCACGATGCCCACCGGCAGCGAGCTGCCCGAGCCGCCGCCAAGGGCCGAGATCTGCGCGAAGACCAGGCGGAACACATCGGCCACAACCCAGGTGCCGATGGCAAAATAGGCGCCCTTGAGCCGAAAGATCAGCGCCGCGATGGGCACCGAGACGGCTGCGGCCAACAGGCCGGCCAATGCGATGGCCAGCACCGGGTGCAGCCCGCCAAAGATGGTCAGCGCAAAGAGCATATAGCCGCCAAAGCCCACGAAAGCCTGTTGGCCGACCGAGACGAGCCCGGCATAGCCCGCCATCAGGTTCCACAGATAGGCAAGCGCGAGGTAGAGATAGATCTCGCCCATCAGCCGCAGATCGGCCCGGCCGGCCCACCAGGGGGCGGCGGCCAAAAGGGCCAGCGCGACCAGCGCCAGCAACGCGGCGGTCCGCGCCGCCGGGGTGGAGCGGCTGACCCGATGCGACAGCGCGCTCAATGCGCCACCCGCGGAAACAGACCACCCGGGCGCACGGCCAGCACCAGCAGGAAGGCAAGATGCCCGGACAGCACCTGCCAGCCCGGATCGATCTTGCCGCCCAGGGTTTGGGCGACACCCAGGATCACGCCGCCGGCCAGCGTGCCCCACAGATTGCCCAGCCCACCGATGATCACCGCCTCGAAGGCAAAGATCAGCCGCCCGCCACCAATTGCGGGATCAAAGCTGGTGCGCACCCCCAAAAGGATGCCGGCGACTGCGGTGACGGCAAGCGCCAGCGCCATGGCCAGGCCGAAGACATGCGCCTTGTTAAGGCCCATCAGCTGGGCGATGTCCTGATTGTCGGAAACGGCGCGAAACCCGCGCCCCATCCCGGTGCCGTAAAAGATCCATTGCAGCCCGGCGATCACCGCCACCGCGATGCCAAAGGTCAGCAGCGGCAGGACCCCGATCGCCAGCCCACCGCCCATCAGGGTGACCGAGACGCTTGCCGTTTCAACGCCGCCGCCGGCGAGTTTTTGCGGATCGGCGCTGTAGACCTCCAAAAGCGCGTTTTGCACGATCACAGACAGGCCGAACGTCACCAGCAGCGGCGGCAGGATGTCCGGCCCCAGCGTGAGGTTCAAAAGCCCGCGCTGCAGGGCATAGCCGATCAGCGCCATGGCCGGCATGACGAGGGCCAGTGCCAGAAACGGATGCAGCCCCAGAAGCATCGTCGTTGTCAGGCCCAGATAGGCCGCCATCACGATCAGATCGCCATGCGCGATGTTGACCAGTCGCATCACCCCGAAAATCAGCGACAGCCCGGCCGCGAACAGCGCATAGAGCCCGCCCAGCAGCACGCCTTGCACCAGCGCATTGAGCCACTCGATCATGCCGCCACCCCGAAATAGGCGGCGGTGATCTCGGCCCGGGTGATCTCGGCGGTCCGACCAGAGAGCGAGACGCGCCCCTCCTGCAAACAATAGACCCGGGATGCGACCGAGAGCGCCTTGCCGATATCCTGCTCGACGATCAGCGCGGTCATGCCCGCACCGACAATGCCGGGCAGCGCGTCATAGATCGTGCGGATGATGACCGGGGCGAGGCCGAGGCTGATCTCGTCAAAGAGGATCAGCTCGGGGTTCGACATCAAGGCCCGCCCGATGGCGACCATCTGCTGCTGGCCGCCCGACAGCGAGGTCGAGGCCTGGCGGCGGCGCTCGGCCAGCACCGGAAAGAGCGCATAGACCGCGTCGAGCGACCAGGGCCCGGGTCGGGCCACCGTGCCGCCCAGGCGCAGGTTCTCCTCCACGCTCAGCGAGGGGAAAAGCTGTCGCCCCTCCGGCACAAGCGCGATGCCCAGATGCGCGACCCGGTCGGCCCGCAGCGCACCGATGGGCTGGCCGCGGAACCGCAATTGCTCGGCCGCGCTCGGCAGCAGGCCCGAGATCGCCCGCATCAGCGTAGTCTTGCCGGCACCGTTCGCCCCAATGATGGCGATGACCTCGCCGGGATCGGCATGCAGCGTGACGCCGAACAGGGCTTGGAAATCGCCGTAATGGGCGTCCAGCGCGCGGACCGAGAGGAGCGGCTCAGCCATCGGGATCGACCCCCAGATAGATCTCGCGCACCTCGGCGCTCTCCATGATCTCGTCCGGCGGGCCTTCGGCAATCTTGCGGCCGAAATCGATGACGATCAGTCGCTCGACCACGGCCAGCAGCGCGTGGACCACATGCTCGATCCAAATGATCGTGGTGCCGGTCTCGTGCAGCCCTTTGATGGTCTCGATCAGCGCAGTGCATTCGGCCTCGGTCAACCCGCCGGCGATCTCATCGAGCAGCAACAGCTTCGGCCGGGCTGACAGCGCCCGCGCCAGTTCCAGCCGTTTGCGCTCCAGTAGGGTCAACCGTCCGGCACGAATGTTGGCCTTGGGCAGGAGACCTGTTGCCGTCAGCACCTCGATCACATGCGCCTCGGCCTCGGCCCCACGCAGACCGGCGCCCTGGGTGGCGCCGACCAGCGCATTCTCAAAAACCGTCATGCCGCCAAAGGGCTGGGGCACCTGGAAGGACCGCGCGATGCCCAGCTTGCAGCGCCGCGCGGCCGGCAGGCGGGTGATGTCGCGCCCGTCAAACGCGATCCGTCCCGCATCGGACCGCAGATCGCCGGTGATGAGGTTGAAAAGCGAGGTCTTGCCGGCCCCGTTCGGCCCCAGAATGCCGATCGCCGCCCCCCCCTCGACCCAGAAGCTGGTGCTGTCGGCGACCGTCACGGCGCCGAACGACTTGCTCAACCCATCAAGCGACAAGAGCGTGGCCATGGGCCCGCCTCCCCCACCACGCTCAGCCCAAGAGCTTCAGCTCGCCGCCCAGCGGGATCTGCGGCGCCTGGGCATTGGTGGTGACGACCAGATCGAAGGCATCGCCGCTGCGCTGCCATTGCCCGGCGACCAGTGGCGTCTTGGTGACATTGGGCACCGGCCCCGCCGCCCAGTTCACATCGCCCACGATGGTCGAAAGAGCGGTCGATTTGATCGCCTCGACCGTGGCCATCGGATCGTCGAGATCGGCCGACCGGGCGATCACATCGCGCACCACCTCGAAAAGCGCATGCTTAAAGCCGATGGGCTGGGTCCAGGGCCGACCGCTGGCCGCACTGTAACCATCGGCGAGCGCCTTGGCGCTGGTGCCGGTCAGCGAAGAGGTGAAGGGATGCGTGGGCGTCCACCAGATCTCCGACGTCAGCCCGTCACCACGCGGCCCCAGGCTTTCGATGACCGACGGGAAGAGCAGCGCCTTGCCGATCGTCACAACCTTGGGCTGGAAGCCTTGCTGGGCGGCCTGGGCCCAGAAGGTGGCAAAATCGGGCGGGATCATATTGCCGGTGACGATCTCGCAACCCGCCTCTTTGAACGCGCTGATATAGTTGGAGAAATCATCGTTGAGCGGCTGGTAGCGCCCGGGATCGGTCAGCGCGAACCCCGCGCCCGCCAGCGGCTTGGGAAAGCCCAGCTCCGGATCGCCCCAGGCATTGCCATCGGCATCATTGGGAAAGAGCCCGGCGACCGTCTTGGCCGCGCCCGACCCGGTCCACAGGTCGAGGAAATTGGCGATGACATCCTCAAGCCCCCAGAAGAAATGGTAGGTGTAAAGGAAGCCTTCGGCCGGGTTGCCATTGCGCCCGAAGAAATAGGGCTGCCAGGGGCAGTCGGTGGTGATGCAGGGCACCTCGTTGATCTCGGCCTGGTCGGCCACCGGATTGGTGGTGTCCGGGGTCGAGGCGGCGACGATGATGTCGACCTCATCGCCCAGGATCAGATCGGCCGCGACCTCGGCCGCGCGGTTGGGGTTGGACTGGCTGTCCTTGGAGATGATCTCCACCCCATAGCTCTTGCCATTATTCTCCACCCCGCCGGCAAAGGCCTGGGCGATGCCCTCCAAAACATAGGCGTCGGCCTCGGCAAAACCGGCCAAGGGGCCGGTGCGTGGGCTCACATGCCCCACCCGGATCACCGGATCGGCGGCATAGGCGCGGGTGGCGCGCAAAATGGCGGGGGCGGCAACGCTCGCGGCAAGTCCGCCCAGAACGCGTCGTCTGCTGGTCGTGCGGTGCATGTGTCTCCTCCCAGAGATCGTCTTTTCTTGATGCAACGGATCTTTTGGTCGTCAGGGCATTTTTTAGGGCAGCATCGCCTCCAGCTTGCGCAGATGCGCGGCGATCCGCGCCTTGGTGGCCTCCAGATCGCCCGCCTGCCAGTCGCGCAGCCCGGCGCCGGCGGCCATGCCGGTGCGCCCGTCATCGCGCAGCGTCTGCAAAAGCGGCGACGGCGCGGCGGCATTTTCCAGATCGAAGAACAGCTGCGCATGGATGTCTTGGGTGAGCTCGATGCCCACCAGATCGGCGTTCTCCATCGGGCCGAGCACCGCCATGCGCCGCCCGAAACTGGCCTTGACCACATCATCGACCGCCTCGGCCGTGCAGATGCCGTTCTCCACCAACGAAATCGCCTCGCGCCACAGCGCATGCTGCAGCCGATTGCCGATAAAGCCCGGCACATCCCGCTCGACCATCACCGGGGTCTTGCCGACCGCGGCAAGCAGATCGACCATCGC
>JBCDDO010000155.1:0-7000 GCA_039180245.1 Pseudomonadota bacterium
CGCCAGCATGGGCATTGCGGGGCGGATGCGCAATCGCGCATGCCGGCCTACCTGGCACCCCCGGGACATGCTGTCGCAGCTGCTCAGTTGGGCTCCCCGAACCCGGATTCGACCAGCCCGCGCAGCGCATCGGCAAGCCGCGCGGCCTCGGGCCCGTCGGTTTCGATCTCGATCTCGGTGCCGATTGCCGCCGCCAGCGTCAGCAGCCCCATGATCGAATCGCCGGCCACACGAATGCCGGCGCGCGAGACCCAGGCCGCGGCATCGAACCGCTCAACCGTTTCGACGAATTTCGCCGAGGCACGCGCATGCAGACCCTTTTGGTTGCAGATGCCCAGCCTGAGCCGGGTGCTCATGACGCCGCGGCATTCTGGCGGTCCGACGGGACAAGACCCATGGTCGATGTCACGTATTTTCGGCCCGAATCGACCGCGCGCGCAACGGCTTCGGTCAACCGCGCGGACCGCAATTTGGCAAGTTTGACCAGCAGCGGCAGGTTGGCGCCATGGATCACAGCGACCTGAACGCCGGTGCCGGCATGGCCCTCGGCACTGCCCTGAAGGCTGAGCGCGGCCTGCACCGCCAGATTGGCGGGTGTGCCGCCGACCATATCGGTGACCACCACCACGCCGGCGCCAGTATCGACCTGCATGATCGCTGCACGGACGCGGTCGCGGCACAGGATGCCATCATCCTCGGCCCCCACAGCCACCGAGCTGCAACGGGGTTGAGGCCCAACAACATGTTCGAGCGCCGCGAGAAACTCCCGCGCGAGACCGCCATGCGCAACAATCACCAGACCGATCATCGGCCCCTTACCCCTGGCTGGCATCGCCGCTCAGCCGCTCCAACTCCCGATGGCGAATAGACACCGACCAGCCGGCCCGATCAAGCCGGTTGGCGAGCGTCCCTGCCACCAAGACGGACCGATGGCGACCGCCCGTGCACCCAATGCCTATAGACAGGTAAGCCTTACCTTCGTCTTTATACGCTGGCAGAAGTGAAAGGATCAGCTCGCTCACGCGGTCGAGAAACCCCGCATAGCGCGGGTCGGCCTCGATATGGGCGGCCACGTCGGCGTCGCGCCCGTCCCTGGCGCGCAGCGCCGGCACCCAAAACGGGTTGGTCAGAAACCGCACATCGAACATCATGTCGAGCGCGCGCGGCACTTCGCGTTTGAACGAAAAGCTCTGCACGGCCACGGTCAGGCCCTGCTCGCCGCGCCCGCCGAACCAGCGGCCGATCTCGCGCTTGAGCTCATGCGGCGACAGATCGGAGGTCTCGATGAGAATATCGGCCACCTCGCGCACCGGCACCAAAAGATCGAGCTCAAGCGTAAGCCCCGCCTCCAGGCTGTCATCGGCGGCCAGTGGATGCCGCCGCCGGGTTTCGGAGAACCGCCGGATGAGCGCGGATCTGGAGCAGTCGAGATAGAGCAACGTGGCCGCAAGCCCGGGCCGTGTGCGCATCTCGCGCACTGTTTCGATCAATGCGGCAGGGGTGAAGCCCCGGGTGCGAACATCGAGCCCGATGGCCAGGGGCCGCACCGCCCCGCCCTCCTGCAAAAGCCGCGGCAGGAAGGCCAGGGGCAGGTTGTCGATGACCTCAAAGCGCATGTCCTCGAGCGCACGGATTGCGGTGCCGCGCCCGGCGCCCGACGGCCCGGTGACCAGCACCACCTGCCGCGGCCCGTCGGGCTCGGGGCCCGCACCGGATGATCCAGTCGCGCCGTCGCGCTGCGCCTCGCCGCTCATCTCGCCTCAGCCTGCTGCCCGGATCGACCGCGTCAGCCATCCACCTCGGTCAGTGTACCGCCCTTGGCGAGCCAGGCCACAAGAATTGCGGACAGTCCGGCCATGTCGCGGCCATGGATCAGCGGCAGGCGCACGCCCTCGATCTCGGCCTCGCGCCCCGGCGGCAACCGGCGGGCCTCGATCATGTCGAGATCGACAACCACCGCAAGCGCGACCTGCGCGCGCGCAGGCAGGCGCAGAATGCCGACGCCGCGTGCCTCGATCAGGCCCGCTGTGGCCTCGGGCGCGGTTGCGACCAGCGCCGCGCCCTCGCGCGTGAGCAGCACCTGATCATCGGCGACAAGCTCGGCCCCGAGGGCGATCAGGTCCAAGGCCAGCGTCGATTTGCCCGATCCGGCCGCGCCGGTGATCAAAACGCCGGAACCGCCCAGCGCCACGCAGCTGGCATGAAGCGGGTCTGCCGGCTGGCTCACTGCGGCAGCTCGACGGTGAACCGCGCGCCAATGGGTGGCCCGTCCGGATCGCCATCCTTGGGCCGGATGTTCTCGGCCCAGATCCGTCCATTATGCGCCTCGACGATCTGTTTGGAAATGGCCAGCCCCAGCCCCGAATGCTTGCCGAAATCATGTTGCGGCCGTTCGGAGTAAAAGCGCGAGAAGATGTCGTTGAGGTTTTCCTGGGGAATTCCCGGCCCCTGATCGGAAATGCTCACCCGCACCCCGCCATCCTTCATCCGTTCGGCAACAACGGTGATCTCGCCCCCCTTGGGCGTGAAGGAAATGGCGTTGGAGACGAGATTGACGAAGACCTGCGCCAGCCGGCCTTCGATGCCATCGGTCAAGAGCTTGTCATCGGGAAACTGGCCGATAAGCCGGCCGCCCTGCGCGTCGGCCTTGGGCCCGTGAAACTCCACGAGGTTGGAGAGCAGCTCAACCATCGAGAAGGTCTCCATCTCCTCGCGCACCATCTCGCCGTCAAGCCGCTGGGCGTTGGAAATGTCGGTGACCAGGCGGTCAAGCCGGATCACGTCTTTCTCGATCACCTCGAGCAGCCGCTCGCGGGCATTGTTGTCGCGCGCGAACCGCAGCGTCTCCACGGCCGAACGCAATGAGGTCAGCGGGTTTTTGATCTCATGCGCGACATCGGCCGCAAACACCTCGCTCACCTCGATCCGGTCGTACAGCGCCTCGGTCAGATTGCGCATCGCACCCGACAGATAGCCGATTTCGTCGGGCCGCCCGGAGAGATCGGGAATGCGGATCCGCTCGGGGTTCATCAGCCGGGAAGAACGCGCCTCGCCCTGTTCGGCGGCCTCGGCCATGCGGCGGATCGGGTCGGCGATGGTGCCGGCCAAGACCAGGCTGAGCGCCACCGACATGATGAGCGCAATCGCAAAGACCTGGATGAGCTGGGCGCGCTGATTGGTGATCAGAAAGTCGATCTCGCCCGGGCGCGTCGACATCATCACGGCGCCCAGCACATTGCGGTTTTGGGCAATCGGCATCGCCACGGTGATGATCACATGCCCATCGTCATTGACCTGCCTGCCCCCTGCAAGCCGGCCGTCAAGGGCGCGGAAAACGCGCAAATCCGACGAAATGCCAGGCGTCAGCGTTTCATTGTAAATCGGGGCATCTTCGGAGATCAGCCCTTGCAGACGGTCCATAAGCGGCGTGAAGAGACCGCCCGAACGCGGCGCCAGGGTGGAGAGCTGGACCGTGCCGGCATTGGGGACCGACAGCGAATCGGCCAAAAGTCGGCCCTCGCGGTCGAACAGGCGGATGCGATTGGGCGAGGAGAGGCCAAGCTGCGCGACATACCGCCGCGCGTCGGCCGCGTTGCGCAGGCGCAGCGCTGTGTCGGGACGGCCAAAATCCTGCCGTGCATTCATCGCAATTGCCTGGGCGATCACCCGGCCTTCGGCCAAGAGCCCGCGCTCACGCTCGACGATCAGCGCTTCGTCGAACTCGGTGAGATAAAGAATGCCGACCACAAGCGCGCCGAGCGCCACGATATTGATGGCGATGATCTTGCGGGCCAGCGGCGAGCGGGCGCCGAAGAGCGACGGGCGGCTGGCGCCAACGGCAAAGGGCGCCTCGCCCGTGCCGCGCCAATCGTCAAAGCTCAGCCCGCCTTCGGGGTGGGTCGCCGCATCCGAACCACCTCCGGGCCGGTTTGCGGGACGGCTGCCATCCATGACCCGTCAGCTTTCCTTATAGCGGTAGCCGACACCGTAAAGCGTTTCGATTGCCGAGAACTCGGTGTCGACATCGCGGAATTTCTTGCGCACGCGCTTGATGTGGCTGTCGATGGTCCGGTCATCGACATAGATCTGGTTGTCATAGGCCGCATCCATCAGCTGGTCGCGGCTTTTCACAAAGCCCGGACGCTGCGCAAGCGTCTGGAGGATCAGGAATTCCGTCAGCGTCAACTGCACAGCCTGGCCCTTCCAGCTGACCGAATGGCGCAGCGGATCCATCTGCAGCGGCCCGCGGTCGATGACCTTCTCGGTCTCGGCGCGCTCCCGCCCCGGTTCGGCCGCCTCGCGCCGTCGCAGAACAGCGCGAATGCGTTCGACCAGGAGGCGCTGTGAGAAGGGTTTGCGGATGTAGTCATCCGCACCCATGCGCAACCCCAGCACCTCATCGACCTCATCATCCTTCGAGGTCAGGAAGATCACCGGCATGTCGACCTTTTGCTTGAGGCGACGCAGCAGCTCCATCCCGTCCATACGCGGCATCTTGATGTCGAGCACGGCCATGTCGGGCGGCGTTTGACCCAACGCGGCCAGCGCCGAGGCGCCGTCGGTATAGGTGCGCACCTCATACCCTTCCGCCTCAAGCAAGATCGACACGGATGTCAGAATGTTTCGATCATCATCAACAAGTGCTATTGTTGCCATTCTCTGCCTCCGCCGGCGCGCCCTTCTGGAGGCGCCGTTGACGATGTCGGTTTGTGCCGATGTTGTGGCAAAAAAAAGGCAATGGAAAGTGCCCATTGTCGGTCTGAGCGGATAAATGCGCCGCCGGGAGATGAGGTTAACCAAAATTATACATGTCGTGGCGCATCGCACTGGTGCGGGCCCGCTCAATTGTGTTATAATTTTATTGCGCGTCGATCGGAGCCGGATGCGTGATCATACTTTGCACTTTGCCCCAAGCGGGTGGTGAGGCTGGGGTGTGTCGCAGCCCCTTTTGCCTTTGATGAGGAGCGGTAGCGGACATGGATATCGGTATTGTGAATGCGGCCCAGCGTCTTGAGGCGCAGGGCATGGGTGGCGTTTCAAAGGTATACTACAACCTCGACGAAGCCGGGCTGATGCAGCAGGCCGTGTGTCGCGGAGAGGGCGAGATCGGCCGTGGCGGCACCTTTTTGTGCAACACCGGCCGGCACACCGGCCGCTCGCCGCAGGACAAATTCGTGGTGCGCGAGGCCTCGGTCGAAGACAGCATTTGGTGGGATAACAACAAACCGATGGATCCCGCGGCCTTCGACCGGCTGCATGCCGACATGCTGGCGCATATCGATGGCGGCGAGCTTTTCGTCCAAGACCTCTATGCCGGCGCCGATGTGGCCTATCGCCTCAATGTCCGCGTGGTGACCGAGCTTGCCTGGCATGGCCTCTTCATCCGGCATCTGCTGCGGCGCCCCGATCTGGCAGAGCTGGACGGGTTCGTGCCGGAATTCACCATCCTGAACTGCCCCTCCTTCAAGGCCGACCCGGCGCGCCATGGTTGCCGGACCGAAACCGTCATCGCCGTGTCCTTTGAAAAGCGGTTGGTCCTGATCGCCGACACCTCCTATGCCGGTGAGAACAAGAAATCGGTCTTCTCGATCCTGAACTATCTGCTGCCCGAGCAGGGCGTGATGCCGATGCATTGTTCGGCGAATCATGCGACGGGCGACCCCGAGGATGTGGCGATCTTCTTTGGCCTGTCGGGCACTGGCAAAACCACGCTGTCGGCCGATGCCGCGCGGGTGCTGATCGGCGATGACGAGCATGGCTGGTCGGATCGCGGCACCTTCAATTTCGAAGGCGGCTGCTATGCCAAGACGATCTCGCTGAGCCCAGAGGCCGAGCCCGAGATTTATGCCACCACCACGCGGTTTGGCACCGTGATCGAGAACATGGTCTATGACCCGGTCACCCATGAGCTCGATTTCGAGGATGACAGCCTGACCGCAAACATGCGCTGCGCCTATCCGCTGGATGCGATTTCGAACGCCTCGGCCACCGGTCTGGGCGGGCATCCGCGCAACATCATCATGCTGACCTGCGATGCCTTCGGCGTGCTGCCGCCGATCGCGCGGCTGACCCCGGCCCAGGCGATGTATCACTTCCTGTCGGGCTTCACCTCAAAGGTGGCGGGCACCGAAAAGGGGGTGACCGAACCGACGCCGACCTTTTCGACCTGCTTCGGTGCGCCCTTCATGCCGCGGCGGCCGGAAGAATATGGCGCGCTGCTGCGCGACAAGATCGCCCAGCACGGGGCGGCCTGCTGGCTGGTCAATACCGGCTGGACCGGCGGCGCCTATGGCACTGGCAGCCGCATGCCGATCCGCGCGACCCGGGCGCTGCTGACCGCGGCCCTTGACGGGTCGCTGGGTCAGGCGGAGTTCCGGCGCGACCCGAATTTCGGCTTTGACGTGCCGGTTGCTGTGCCGGGTGTGGAGCCCGGGCTGCTCGATCCGCGCAGCACCTGGGCCGATTGCACAGCCTATGACCGGCAGGCCCGCAAGCTCGTCACCATGTTCACCGAGAATTTCGCGCAATATGCCGCGCATGTCGGTGAGGATGTGATCGCTTCGGCGCCGCAGGCGGCCTGAGCGGGCGCGATGGCGGCAGCGGACACAGGGCGCGTCACCGGGATCGGCGGTCTTTTCTTCCGATCCCAAAGCCCCCAGGCCCTGGCCGATTGGTACCGCGACCATCTTGGCGTCGGCATGGCCGGCAGCCCGGTCTGGCCGCAAGAGGCCGGACCGACCGTCTTCATGCCCTTCCCGGCCGACAGCGACTATTTCGCCGCCGACCGGCAATGGATGTTGAACCTGCGGGTCGAGGGGCTCGACGCGCTGCTTGCCCGTTTGGCCGATGCAGGCAAACCGGCCAGCCTCGCCATCCCATTCCGCCCGGCGCTCGGCCGTGATGCCTGCATCGGCCAAACGGGCAAGCAGCGCGTCGAGCCCCTCGACCCGCAGGTTCAACATCCATTGCCGGTCGGCGGCGAAATAGTCGCTGTCGGCCG
>JBCDDO010000156.1:0-6999 GCA_039180245.1 Pseudomonadota bacterium
CGGGCTTTTGGGCTCGTCCTACATCTTTTTTGCCTGGCTCGGGATTGTGGGCGAGCCGGTATACGCCCCGCTCGCCCTTGCCATCGGCTGGTTTGCCTTTTGCTTTTGGAAGGTGTGACAGCGCGGGTGCGGCCCCGTCTTTTCCAATCCCGCCAAACCGGCCCGGCTCAGCGCTTGGTGACGATCACCTCGGCATAGCTCGAGGGCGCGGCGAGCCGTCCATCGGTTGCGGTGTTGTACTCGCCCGCCAGACCGTGCAGGTCGGCTTCGAGCGCGCGTTTGCCGGCCTCGGGCAATGCCTCAAAGACCCGCTTGGTGGGGCCGTACCAGCGCCGAAACACCTCGACCCAATGCGCGGGTGAGCGGTAATGGAAGGTGAAGCTGCGCTGCGTCACCGCGATCTCGGCCTCGGCCCCGAAAAGGCTGCGCAGCCGGTCTTCCCTGCCCCAAAGCGCCGGTGAGGAAAGACCAGCGGGCGGTGGCACATGCTGGCCGATTAGCTTGAAGAGCGCGCCGATGAAGCTCTCAGGCGTCCAATTGGCCATCGCCACCCGGCCCCCCGGGCGGGTCACCCGCAGCATCTCGGCGGCCGTGCGGGGCTGGTTGGGGGCAAACATCGCCCCGAAGGTCGAGGTCACCGCATCAAAGCTGTTATCGGCAAAAGGCAAGGCCTCCACATCCGCCTCCTGAAAGGCGATCTCGAACCCGTTGGCCTTGGCCCGGCGATGCCCGGCCTCCAAGAGCTCGGGCACATAATCGGTCGAGGTCACCTCGCAAAACCGCCGTGCCGCGGCCAGAGTTGCGTTGCCATTGCCGGCAGCGACATCGAGCACCGCCTCGCCCGCGCGCAGGTCGGCCGCCTCGGCCAGGGTTTCGCCCACGATCTGCAGGGTGGCGCCAACGATGGCGTAATTGCCATCGCCCAAGGCGGCGCGCTGCTTGGTCTTGATGGCGGCGAAATCGGAGGTGGGGCTGGGGGCGAGGGCGGCTGTGGCGGTCATCTGACGATCCTTCCGGTCTGTGGCAGCCGGGACCATCCCGCGCCGCCTTTCGATGCGGCAGGAGATGGCCCGTCCTGGTTTCAGACCGATGTCAGCGGATCGCCTTTCGTGTTTCGTCTGTTTCGGCCGGTTTTCCAGCCCGTTTCAGACCTGGTTCAGCCCACGATCTCACAGGCCGAGAAGAAGAAGGGGATCTCGTTGGCCGCGGTTTCGGGTGCGTCCGAGCCGTGGACCGAGTTCTCGCCAATCGAGAGCGCAAAGGCCTTGCGGATCGTGCCATCTGCGGCATCGGCGGGGTTGGTGGCACCCATCACCTCGCGGTTCTTGGCAATCGCGCCCTCGCCCTCCAGCACCTGCACAACGACAGGCTCGGCCGACATCTGCTCAACCAGCTCGCCGTAAAAGGGCCGCTCTTTGTGCACGGCATAGAACGCGCCGGCCTGGGCGGGCGTCAGATGCACGCGCTTTTGGGCCACGATGCGCAGGCCGGCGGCTTCGAACATGGCGTTGATCTGACCGGTCAGATTGCGTCGGGTGGCGTCGGGTTTGATGATCGAGAGAGTGCGTTCGATGGCCATGACAGGGTCCTCGTTCAGGGTGGCGTTGGGCGGTCCCCTAACATGGGCGGACGGACCGGGAAAGGCCCGGCGGTGGGCGGGTTCGTGTGGCGGAGCGCGCGCAGCTTTGCTAGACCCCGCGCCATGCTGCGGATCACGAATCTCGGGTTTAGAATGGAAGGCCGCCCGCTCTTTGAGGCGGCCAGCGCAATTGTGCCGACCGGCCACAAGACCGGCATCGTGGGCCGCAACGGCACCGGCAAGACCACGCTCTTTCGTCTGATCACGGGTGAGCTTGCGCCCGATGAGGGCGACATCGCGCTGCCCAAAGGCGCGCGGATCGGCGCGGTGCGGCAGGAGGCCGAGGCCAGCCGGGACAGCCTGCTCGACACGGTGCTGGCCGCCGATGCCGAGCGGGCCAGCCTGATGGCCGAGGCCGAAACGGCGCAGGACCCCGCCCGCATCGCCGAGATCCAGATGCGGCTTGCCGATATCGAGGCGCATTCGGCCGAGGCGCGCGCCTCGGCCATTCTCGGCGGGCTGGGCTTTCCGCCCCCCGATCAGGCCCGGGCCTGTGCGGAGTTTTCGGGCGGCTGGCGCATGCGAGTGGCCCTGGCGGGCGTGCTCTTTGCGCGGCCCGATCTGCTGCTTCTTGACGAGCCGACGAACTATCTCGACCTGGAAGGCACCGTCTGGCTGGAAAGCTACATCGCCCGCTATCCCTATTCCGCCCTGGTCATCAGCCATGATCGCGGGCTTTTGAACCGGGAGGTCCGCTCGATCCTGCACCTGCATGACCGAAAGCTCTCGCTTTACGGCGGCAGCTATGACCAGTTCGATGCCGAACGGCGAATGAAGCTGGCCCAGGACCAGGCCATGGCCAAGAAACAGGAGGCCCAGCGCGCCCATATCCAGTCCTTCGTGGATCGGTTCCGCTACAAGGCCTCCAAGGCCCGCCAGGCCCAAAGCCGGCTGAAAATGCTCGAACGGATGGAGCCGATTGCGGCCGTCTCCGAGGCGACCGTGTCGGGGTTTTCCTTTCCAGACCCGGCCGAGGCGGCGCCGCCCTTGCTGTCGTTCAATTCGGTCGCAGCCGGGTATGACGGGCGCGCGGTGCTGTCATCGCTCGACCTGCGCATCGATCCTGAGGACCGCATCGCGCTTTTGGGCGCCAACGGTCAGGGCAAATCGACGCTGGCCAAGGTGATCTGCAACCGGCTGGTGCCGATGCGCGGGGATATCACCCGGGCGCGGGGGCTCAAGCTGGGCTATTTCGCGCAACACCAGCTCGACGAGCTGCGCGCCGAGGAAACCCCGCTTGCGCATCTTCAGCGGATGCGTCCGACCGAGACGCCGGCCAAGCTGCGGGCCAGACTGGCCGCTGGTGGCATCGGCGCGGAGATTGCGCAGAACCCTGTCGACCGTTTGTCCGGCGGCCAGAAGGCCCGGCTGGCCATGCTGCTGTCGACGCTGGAGGCGCCGCATCTGATGGTGCTTGACGAGCCGACCAACCATCTCGACATCGAAAGCCGCGAGGCGCTGGTCCATGCACTGTCGGCCTATCAGGGGGCGGTGGTGCTGATCAGCCATGACCCCTGGCTGGTCTCGGCGGTGGCTGACCGGCTCTGGCTGGTCAAGGGCGGCGCGGTGCAGCCCTTTGAGGGCGATGTCGAGGATTACCGCACCCTGTTGCTGACCGAGCGTGGGGAGAGCGCCGCCAAACCCAAATCGGAAAAACCCAAATCCGACAAAGCAAAGGGCGAAAAGCCCCGCGGCGAAAAATCCAAGGACCGGGGCAATCTGACCAGTTTGCGGGCCGAGCTGCGCGCCTGCGAGGAGCGGGTCGTCAAGATCGAGGCGATGCGCGACAAGCTCGACGCGCTGCTGGCCGACCCCGACTTTTACGTCGAGTCGAGCAAGGCCAAGATCGCCGCGCATCAGGCCAAGCGCAAGGAGATCGCCGATGGGCTCGAGCGGGCCGAGGCGTTGTGGCTGGCGGCAAGCGAGCGTCTGGAGGCTGCCGGCGGCTGACCGGTCGACCGCGTGCGGGCATAGCGGCGACGGGCGGTTGGGCGGAATGGTCGGGGCGGCGAGATTCGAACTCACGACCTCCTGTACCCAAAACAGGCGCGCTACCAGGCTGCGCCACGCCCCGACGCGCCCGCAATACCCGCTCTGACCGCCATTGGAAAGGCCAGAGCGCGCAAGTATCGCCCAACCCGCCGGTGCAGTTAAGAATACCAAGCCGTTGTTTGTGGGCTTTATGGGGACGGCAAGCATGGCGCCGTACAGGCGAAAACCGCGCTAGTCGCAGGCCCAGGCGGCATCGGTACCAAAAGCCGGGTGGCGGATCTCGGCCCCGGGCGCGATCCCGAATGCCGAAGACAGCCCGGCATTGATCTCCAGCACTGCGGCGACCGGCCCGCGCGAAGGAATGGAGGTCAGATCACCGGGTACCGCGCCCTCATGCACATGGGTGATCACGCCCTGCGGGTCGACAAACAGCATATCGAGCGGGATGAGCGTGTTTTTCATCCACATCGTGACCGGCCGCACGCGGTCATAGACAAACAGCATGCCTGAAAAGCGCGGCAGGTTTTCGCGAAACATCAGGCCCTGGCCGCGCTCGGCCGCATCATCGGCAAGCTCGACGGAAAACCGCAAGGTTCCGAACGGCCCGCGCAGATCCAGATGATCCGGCGCGCAGGCCCGGGCTGCAGCGGTGAAGCCTGTGAGAGAGGCAAGGGCGGCCAAGAGCAACGCGGCAACGCGCGGCCATATTTGGCCCGGACTAGTCGCCCGGCGACGGTGCGACATTGCCGCCCCGTTCCCACAGCGCGACCTCGGCCGCCATCAGACCGCGAGGGCCCTCGATGGTGCGCACGGCCACCGCCTCGCCCGGGGCAAGATCGCTCATGCCCGAGCGGCGCAGAACCTCCATATGCACGAAGATATCCTCGCTGCGTCCAAAGATATTGACGAAGCCAAACCCTTTGACCTTGTCGAACCACTTGACCCGTGCGGGAAGAAACGGGGCGTTGACCTCCGCCTCGGCGACGAAATCGGTGGGGCGCATCTCGCGCGGATCGGTGAGCGGCGTGTCGGAAAGCTCCAAGGATACGATGCGCGTTGCCTGTCGGCCCTTGTCGGTCTTTTGAACCTCCAACGCGACGCTGCTGCCTTCGGTCACCGTCGAAGCGCCATAGGCCCGCAGCACATTCGCGTGCAGCAGAATGTCCCCATTGCCGTCTTCGGCGATGACAAACCCGTAGCCCTTCGTCGAGTCATACCATTTGACTTGACCTTGGATCAGGGCGTCACCCTGCGTCATGTCGCCCCCCGGGCTGTTCATTGGCCCCCCTGCCGGCCCGGCATTCTCATAATACTCGGATCTGTCCATTATGCCGCCCCTGCAACGGCCCCCTTTACGCCTTCCATCATGCGCGCCAAGTTCAAAAGTGCAAGCGAGTGTCTCACAAAACTTCAACTTTGTCATTCGGATCGGAGCAGCAATGCAACTCTTGCCCGCCATGTCGGCAGCTTTGGCAGCCTGCACGTTGCTGTTGGCATGTTCGGCAGACCAACAACTCTCGATTGCAGACAGCACGGCCGATCAGCAATTTCGAATCGAACCGCGCCCGGCGGGGCTGACCGCGCGCACTGCGCCCGAGGCTGAGAGCGTCGCCGCACTTGCCTCGCGCATCGCCGCAGGCCCAGCCGCCGCACCGTCCAGCCAGCCGGTGGCAGCACGGCTTTTGCCGCTCATCCAGGCCTCGACCGTGGGGCGCGCCTATCTGGAATTGGATCAATCGCGGGCCCTGGCCATCGGCGATCCCGCCGCGCAATGCCCGGCCTTGACGGCCCGCAGCGGCGCGTCGCCGACTGTGGCTGTTCGCTCTGCGCTTCAGGCCTGCCTGAGCGATCTGGAACGTCACCAGGCAGGCACCGCATGCGGCTGTCGCCTGCTGGCGGTGAACCGTGTGGCCCTGGCGCCACGGGCGGCGTTTTCCTATGCGCCCGGCCTGGCGACGCGGGTGTTGCGCAACGGCCGGCTGGTGCCGCTGATCCATATTGCCGAGGAGCGGCCGGTCGATGCTGCGGGGGTCGAAACCATCATTCTGGCAGGGTCTCGACCGGGTTGGCGCATCCGCATGCTCGACGAGCGGCGGGCCGAGGTCACGCCGCTCGGCCCGGATGGCACGCCCGACGGTCCGTCGATGTCGGCGACGCGCAAGCTGCTCGGGCTTGATCGGGGCCGGTTCATTGAACGGATCGAGGCGGCCGAACTGACCTTTCTGATCGGCTTTTGACGGGCGGCATCGCATGCGCAGTTTGATCACAGGTGGGGCCGGCTTCATCGGTCGTGAGGTCGCGCGAAGCCTGGCAGCCCGCGGCGACGGCCCGATCGCGGTGTTCAGCCGCGCCCCCTCCGCGGCCCGTCTTGGCGATCTGGCCGCGCATGTCACCCCACTGGCCGGTGATTTGGGCTCGTTTTCGCATGTGCTCGATGCGGTCCGCATGGCACGGCCGCAGATCATCTACCATCTCGGCGCGCTGCTCTCGGTGCCGTCTGAGGCCGATCCGGCCACGGCGATCCAGACCAATGCGATGGGCACCTTTCACGTGCTTGAGGCCGCGCGGCTGTTCGATGTCCGCCAGGTCGTCTTTGCAAGTTCGGTCGGCACATACGGCCATGATCTGCCTGACCAGATCGATGATGTCACGCTTCAGCGGCCGGTGTTCCTGTATGGCGCCACCAAGGTCTTTGGCGAGCATCTGGGCCTGTTCTACCGGCAGAAATACGGGCTGGACTTTCGCGGCATCCGCTACCCGGCCGTGGTCGGACCGGGGGTCGAGACCAAGGGCGCGGTGCAATACACCTCATGGATGATCGAAAAGCCGGCCCGCGGCGAGCCCTTCACCGTCTGGGTCAGCCCGGAGCTGCGCACCCCGATGATGTCGATCGGCGAAGCGGCGCGCGCAACGGTCGCGCTGGCCGATGCGCCGGCCGAAGCCATCAAGACGGTCACCTATCTGGTCGACGGCATGAAACCCACACCCAGCGCGGCTGAGCTTGCCGCGGCGGTCCGCGAAAGGCTGCCCGGCGCACAGATCGATTTTCAACCCAATCGGGCGCTGGAAGAGAAACTCCGCGGTCTCATGCGCCCCATCGATGACAGCCGCGCGCGGGCGGAATGGGGTTGGGCGCCCAGCGACACGCCCGAGATGATCGTCGAGGGCATGTTGGCACAGATGCGCGCAGAACAGCCGGGCTGAGGCGCCTAACGCCCCCCGGCTAGGACTGCGTCGCGGCGCTGGCATCGGCCCAGGGCAGCCAGGGCTCGGTTGCGCCGATCTGCCCGTCCGCGCCGCTTTGCGCCGCCGAGATGTTCGCAAACCAGTTGGGAAAGACGGTGCGTTTTTGAACGGCCAAGGGAAAC
>JBCDDO010000157.1:0-6997 GCA_039180245.1 Pseudomonadota bacterium
GGCAGTTTGGCCGAGGTCGTCTCGGGCTGCAAACCGCCGCTGCCATTGAGCGCTGTCGACCAGCCCCAACAGGATCGCGCGCAAGGGTATCCCACTGGGCCGGTTGGGCCAGCCGGATGAGGCCGCGCGGGCCATTGCCTTTCTGGGCGCGCCTGCAGCCAGCTACATCACCGGCGCGTCGCTGGAGGTGTCGGGCGGCCTGTCCCGGCACATCTGAAAGGACTGGCATCGAGATGGACAGCGGAGAAACCGCAGACACCGAAACCGTCGGCGCCTTCATCGCCCGCTGGCTGGCCGAGATCGGCGTGCGCACCGCGTTCGGGGTGATCTCGATCCACAACATGCCGATCCTCGATGCCATCGCCCAGGCCGGGCTGATCCGCTTTGTGCCCGCGCGCGGCGAGGCCGGGGCGATGAACATGGCCGATGCCTATGCCCGGGTCTCGGGCGGGCTGGGGGCGTGCATCACCTCGACCGGCACAGCGGCCGGCAATGCCGCCGGCGCCCAGGCCGAGGCGCTGACCGCCGGCAGCCGGGTCCTTCACATCACCGCTCAGGTCGATCTTGCCTTTGCCGATCGCGACCGGGCGGCGATCCATGACGTGCCGCGCCAGCCCCAGATGCTGGGCGGGGTCTCCAAAGCCGTCTATCGCATTTGGGACGGCGGCGGTGCTTTGGGGGTGCTCACCGCGGCGGCCAGCGCCGCGCTCTCGCCGCCCTCCGGCCCGGTGAGCCTAGAGGTGCCCATCGATGTGCAGCGCCAGCCCATGCCCACGTGCGCCGTCGGCACCGGGCGGGCAGCGCGGCCCACGCCCCTGCACGCCCCCGCGATCATGGCGCCTCGCGCCACCGATGCGGCGATTGCAGCGCTTACAGAGATGGTGCGCAGCGCAAGCAGGCCGCTCTTATGGCTGGGCGGCGGGGCCCGCGGCGCGACAGCACCCGCCCAGGCGCTGGTTGCCAAGGGGTTCGGCGCGGTGAGCTCGACCCATGGCCGCGCGGTGGTGCCCGAGGATCACCCCGCCACGCTGGGTGCGTTCAACATGACGCCGGAGGCCGCGGCGCTTTATCAAAGCTGCGATCTGATGATCGTGGCCGGCTCGCGCTTGCGCGGGAATGAGACGCGCAACAACCGACTGCCGCTGCCGCGCTCCTTGGTCCAGATCGATGCCGAGGCCAGCCAGGGCGGGCGCAACTATCCCGTCGATCTCTTCGTGCATGGCGAAGCGGCAGATGCGCTGGCGCGGTTGAACGCGGCCCTGCCCGCGCTTGACACCGACCCGGCGCTGCCCTTTGACATTGCCCGCGCCCGGGCCGAGGGGGAGGGCCGCCTGCGTGCCCAGCTTGGGCCATATGCCGAGATTGCCGACCGGCTGTCCGAGCGCGTCTCAGCCGGCGCGCATCCCTGGGTGCGCGATGTCACCATTGCCAACTCGACCTTCGGCAACCGCTTCGTGCGAATTGCCGCGCCGCATCTTGGGGTGCATGCGCTGGGAGGCGGCATCGGCCAGGGGCTCGCCATGGCGATCGGCGCTGCGCTCGCCCAGCCCAGCCCGAAAACCGTGGCGCTGGTGGGGGATGGCGGGTTGATGCTGGGCCTGGCGGAGCTGATGACGGTGGTTGAAGAGCAAGCGCCCCTGGTCCTGGTTCTGATGAATGACAAGGGCTATGGCGTGATCCGCAACATCCAAGATGCGCAATATGGCGGCCGGCATGCCTATGCCTCGCCGGCCATACCGGATTTTGCCGGGCTCTGTGCGGCAATGGGTCTTGCCCATCGCCCGGTGCGCCAGGTCGCCGCCTTTGCCCAGACCCTTGATGCAGCACTGGCCCTGGCCGAGCCGGTGCTGATCGAGATCGACATGACCGCCATCGGTCCCTTTGCCGAACCCTTTGCCGGCCCGCCGGCCGGCGCCGCACAGCGGAGCTGATCCGGTGCGGCTGGGCATGATCGGCTTTGGCAGCATCGGCAGAAGCCTGGCGGAGATGTTGGGCGAGGAGCCGGTTTGCCAATTCACGCTTCTGGTCCGGCCCGGGCGGGCGGAGGAGGCCGACCACCAGCTTGCCGATCTTGCGCCCGGGCTTGCATGCCGCGTGGTCACCGATCTGACCGAGCTGATCTCGGCACGTCCCGAACTGGTGGTGGAATGCGCCGGCCAGCCGGCCCTCGACGCGATGGCCGCGACCCTGCTGCAATCGGGCATCGACCTTGTGCCTGCCTCAGTCGGCGCGCTGGCCGACCCGGATCTGGCCGAGCGGTTGGAGGCGGCCGCCGAGCTTGGCGGTGCGCAGATCTTCCTGCCCGCTGGCGCGGTTGGCGGCATCGATCTGCTGGCAGCGCTGGCGCCAGCCGGCGGGTTGAGCGTCACCTATCGGGGATCCAAACCTCCGGCAGCCTGGGCTGGCAGCCCGGCAACCGAAGGGTGCAACCTCAACGCGCTCGTGTCGCCCAAAATCATCTTTGCGGGCAGCGCGCGCGAGGCGGCGCGCCGGTTTCCCAAAAACGCCAATGTTGCGGCGATCATCGCGCTGGCCGGGGCGGGGCTCGACGACACCCATGTCGAACTTATCGCCGACCCGAATGCCATCGCCAACCGTCACAGCTTTCGCGCCGACAGCCCGCTGGGCCGTTTCGAGGTCAGCATCGAAAACCAGCCGAGCGCTGCCAACCCGCGCACCTCGCAAGCCACCGCGATGAGCTTGATGCGGGCGGTTCGCAACCGCCGGGCGCGGATTGCCATCTGATGGCCCGGATCGTCGGCGTCGAGATCGGGTCATAGCATGCGGGCCGAGGAGATCCGCGCCCGCCTCAGCCGGCCCTGGCGACATGGCGACTATGCCGATCTTCGCGATCTGCACGTCACCGAGCCGCTTGATCTGTCCGGGCTGGACCTTTGCGGCGTCGATTTCTCAGGCGCGCGGTTTGAGGCCCCGCTCCAGGCCAGGGGCGCGCGGTTTGCCGGTCTTTCCTGGTTCAGCGGGGCGCAGTTTCTCCAGGGCGTGGATTTTTCGGGCGCCGTCTTGGCCTCCGACGCGCGGTTCGAGACGGCGCAATTTGCGCAAACCGCCAAGTTTCACGGCACCGAGTTTCGCGGCATTGCACGGTTCGACAGCGCCGCGTTCCACGGCCCGGCCGCATTTCGCGGCGCGCTCAGCTACGGCAATATGTCGTTGCACGCCGCACAGGTTTCGGGCCCGGCGGGCTTTGCGAATGCGCAGCTTCTGGGCGGGCTCTGGTGCGAGGCTGCGCGGTTCGACGGCGGTGCAGATTTTACCACCGCCGAGATCCATGGCCGGGTGATGCTGCGTGGCGCCACATCGGCCGGCAGGCGGCTGGCCCCGTCGGCCTTCGGCCTCAGCTTTGGACAGACCTTCGCATGACCTAGGGCTGCGCGGTCCGGCAGAGCGGCAGAGTGAACCCGCGGGGCAACTGGGTCTCGGCATCGCCGCAGGCCAGATCGAGCTGACGCTGGGTGAGACCGCTGACATTGCGCAGATCGGCGCCCGACAGATTGGTGCGCCGCAATCTTGTGCCGCTCAGATCTGCGAAATTGAGTTCGGCGCCGGTCAGATCGGCACTGGTCAAGCGCGCTCCTTCCAGCGACGCTTCGGCCAGATCCGCCGCGGCCAGGTTGGCGCGGTCAAGATCGGCGCGATTTAGCCGTGCTGCGCGAAGATCGGCGCGAGAGAGGTCGATGCGCTCCATATCGGCGCCGCGCAGATCGGCCTCGGCCAAGGTGGCCTCCGTCAGCACCGCCCGGCGCAGCTTGGCGTCGCGCAGATCGGCGCTGGAGAAATCGGCCCGGTCCGCAATGAGGTTCTCAAGATCGACACCGCGCATCCGCGCCCTGGCAAAGACCGCGCCGGACGCTTGGGCCTTCTCAAGATCGGCCCCGGCCATCCGCGCGCTGGTAAAATCCGCCGCCGTGATGTCGGAATGCTCCATCTCGGCCCGGCGCAGATCGGCTTCAAGAAAGCGCGCGCCGGGCAAAAAACTGTTCTTCAGATCGACATCCGACAGGTCGCTTTCGGTGAAATTGGCGGCCTCCAATGCCAGCCCGCGCAGATCCGCATATTCCAAATCGCAGCCCGGACAGCCACCGGCTTGCGCAATCTCGGCGGCGGTCTGCGCAAAGCCGGCCGATGCGCTCGCCCCAAGGATCCCGGCAAAGATCAACGCGGCATGACATGCGGGTCGGATCCGCATTGGCTCCTCCGTGGGCTCCTCCGTGTATGGCCACACAACCTAGGCGTATTTGCCCCCACGCGCAAAGATCTCTGATCAAATCGCCTCACCGCGATCGAGCTTTGCGAGAAGCGCGGTCGCGCTCTCACGGCTGGCCAGCTGACGCTCCGGGGCCATCCGGTCCCAACTGCGATACATCTGCGCCAGACGCGGATTGCGCGCAAAGCGGTCGCGGTGGCGCATCAGGAAATCCCAGTAAAGCGGATTGAGCGGGCAGGCCCCGTCGCCCGATTTCCGTTTCACATCATAGGCGCAGTGCTGGCAGTAATCCGACATCCGATCGATATAGGCGCCCGAGGCGGCATAGGGTTTGGACGCAACCATGCCGCCATCGGCAAACTGGCTCATCCCGATCGTGTTGGGCGCCTCAACCCATTCATAGGCATCGGCATAAACGGCCAGGTACCATTCGTGCAGCGCCTGCGGCGAGACACCGGTGAGCAACGCGAAATTGCCGGTCACCATGAGCCGCTGGATATGGTGGGCATAGGCCTCGTCGCGGGTCTGACCGATGGCCTGGGCCATGCAGTGCATGTCGGTCTCGCCGGACCAGTAGAACGCGGGCAGCGGCCGTGTGGCCTCCAACGCATTGCGCGCGCTGTATCCGGGCCCTGCGAGGAAATAGATCCCGCGGATGAATTCGCGCCAGCCGATGATCTGGCGGATGAAACCCTCGACCGCATTGAGCGGGGCGCGGCCGGCGCGCCATTCCGCCTCGGCCCGACGGCACAGATCGAGCGGGTCGAGCAAGCCCAGATTGAGGTAAGGCGAGAGCACCGCGTGGTAGACAAAGCGCTCGCCGGTCAACATCGCATCCTGAAAATCGCCGTAAGATGGCAGCGCTTGGGTCAGAAAACGCGCCGCGGCAGCCTCGGCGCCGTCAGCATCGGTTGCAAAGCGGAATGGGCGCAGTCGGCCGAACCCGTTCGGAAACCGGGCCTCGACCAGCTCCAGCACCGCCCCGGTGACCGGATCATGCGGCGCCGCATAGGGCGGCGGCAGGAAAAGACCCGCCGCGGCGGGTTTGCGGTTTTCGGCATCATAGTTCCACTTGCCGCCCGCAGGCTCCGTGCCATCCATAAGCAGCCCGGTCTTGCGCCGCATCTCGCGGTAGAAATACTCCATGCGAAGCGCCTTGCGCCCCTCTGCCCAGGCGGCAAACGCGTCTTCGCTGCACAGGAACCGGTCATCGGGCAACTGAGTGACCGGAAGCGGCAGATCGTCGAGGAGCGCGCGCAGCCGCCATTCGCCGGGTGCGGTGGCAAGCACAGCTGTGGCGCCATGTTGGGCGGCACGTCGCATAAGCTCACCTGCGATGCTGCCGGCATTCTCCGGATCGTCGAGGGGGGTATAAGCGACCGCCCAGCCCTCCGCCGCCAGCCGCTTGGCGAATTTGCGCATTGCGGCCAGGACGAGCACGATCTTCTGGCGGTGATGGGGCACATATGTCGCCTCCGCCATCACTTCGGCCATTACGATCACGTCTTGCGCCTTGTCAGCCGCGCGCAAGGCCGAGAGGCCGGGGTTGAGCTGATCGCCCAGAACCAGCACCAGGCGGCTCACCACGAGATCTCCTGCCCATCCCAGGCAAAAAACCGCCCAGTGTCGGCCGGCGTCAACGCGCGCAAAACCGTCAGGATGTTCTCTGCGGCCTCGGCGGGCGCGACCGTGGCATGGCCCTTGGCATACCGCTCGGTCAGGCTGGTGCGCACGGTGCCCGGGTGAATCGCCACAACCGCAGCGTCCGGCCGTCCGCGCGCGATCTCGATTGCCGCGGTGTGAATGATCTGGTTCTGCGCCGCCTTTGCTGCGCGATAGCTGATCCAGCCGCCCAACCGGTTGTCGCCGATCGAGCCCACCCGGGCCGAGAGCGACGCGAACACGCACCGCCCCTTGCGTGGCAGAAGCGGCGAGAAATGCTTGAGGATCAGCGCAGTGCCGATCGCATTCACTGCAAAATGCCGGGCCATGTTGTCGGGCTGGATCTGCGCGATCGCCTTTTCGGGCGGCACGCCGTCGATCTCTAAGGCCCCGGTTGCGTCGATGATGGTCGTGAACGGCCCTTCGAGCCCCGCTGCAACCCGTGCCAGGCTGGCCTCATCGCTCAGTTCCAGCCCTGTCTCGCGGCGCGAGACACCCACCCCGCCGGTTGCGCCCAGAAGCGCTGCGCCTATGCCGCCCGAGGCGCCAAGTATCAATGTTCTGTGTATCAATGTTCTGTCCATCTCCGCAAAGCTGGGGCAGTGCGGCCGCGCGAACACCCCCTGCGGCAAATCCCCCTTCCCTCCGGCACTTGCCTGCGTATACTGCGGCCCATGACCGGGACCGCACTCCTTCGCGCCTTGCTGCTTACCCGCCCCTGAGCGTGCCGGGACCGACGGCGCGCGCGCTCAGGGGGCCAGGAACGCGCCGCGAGATCTCCGGGACAACAGGATCACCACCATGACCGACAGCATGCAAGGCGCAGACCGCGTCAAAATCTTCGACACCACGCTGCGCGACGGCGAACAATCGCCGGGCGCTTCGATGACCCATGAGGAGAAGCTGGCCATTGCCGCGCTTCTCGACGAGATGGGTGTCGATGTGATCGAGGCCGGCTTTCCCATCGCCTCAAACGGCGATTTCGAGGCGGTGAGCGACATCGCCAGGGCCGCCAGATCGGCCACGATCTGCGGGCTGGCCCGCGCCAACAGCCGCGACATCGACCGCTGCTGGGAGGCGGTGCGCCATGCCAAGCACCCGCGCATCCAC
>JBCDDO010000158.1:0-6961 GCA_039180245.1 Pseudomonadota bacterium
ACCGAAGCGGCGGTCGACATCTCGCGGCTGGCCGGGCTCAACCCCTCGGGCGTGATCTGCGAGATCATGAAGGATGATGGCAGCATGGCCCGGCTGCCCGATCTGGTCGCGTTTGCCCAGCTTCACGGGCTAAAGATCGGCACGATTTCAGATCTCATCGCCTATCGCCGCCGGCATGACAATCTGGTGCGCGAGGTCGCCCAGCGCCATGTCACCTCGCCCCATGGCGGTGACTGGCTGTTGCGGGTCTTTGCCGATGAGACCGGCGGCGGCGAGCATGTGGCCCTGACGCGGGGCGATCTGTCGGCCCCGGGCCCGGTGCTGGTGCGCATGCATGTCGAAAACCTGCTGCAGGACGCGCTTGATGTGGTGCCGGGCCGGTCGGGCCAGCTTGCCGAGGCGATGCGGATGATCGCCGAGGATGGCCGCGGCGCGGTGGTGATTTTGCGCGACAATTCGGCCAGGGCGGTCTCAGCGCTGCTGGAGCCATCCGGCGTGTCGCCCCAGGCCCTGCGCAAATACGGGCTTGGTGCGCAGATCCTCGGCGCGCTCGGCATCACCGAAATGACGCTCTTGACCAATTCGCCCGCGCGTCGGGTGGTCGGGCTCGAAGGCTACGGGCTGACCATTAACGGGCTGCGGCCAATCGGCCCGACGGCCCCTGACAGACCGACACCGCCCAAACCAGCGACGGAGGATGACACTTGATGGCCGGCGAAAGCGATCGTGCCCTGCCGCTGCCGATCTTCGATCCCGCGCCGCGGGTTCTGATCGTCGCGTCGCCCTATTACGGCGACATCGCTGCAGCACTTGAAAGCGGCGCGCGCAAGACCCTTGCGCTCACACAAGCCAGTGTCGATCTCATCGCGGTCCCTGGCGCGCTGGAGATCCCCGGGGCGATCCAGGCCGCGCGCGACAGCTTTGATGGCTTTGTCGCGCTGGGCTGCGTCATCCGCGGAGAAACGTCGCATTTCGACATTGTGGCCGGCGAAAGCGCCCGCGGGTTGATGGCGCTGAACCTGTCCGGGCTGGCCGTGGGCAATGGCATCCTGACCGTCGAAAATCTCGACCAAGCACTGGTGCGCGCCCGCGATCTGGACAAGGGCGGCGGCGCGGCCGAAGCGGCCCTGCACCTGATTGCCGCGGCGCGTCGGTTCAAAAGCCCCGGCGCAGAGCGTGCGCCGGTCTCGACCCCCGACATCCAGATCGCCGGCGCCCTCGGCGACAGCACGGGACGCGCCTGATGTCGCGCGCGTCGGAGGACCGCCGACGCGCCCGCGGTGCGGCCCGCCTCTATGCCGTTCAAGCGTTGTTTCAGATGGAAGCGCAGGGAACGGAGCTGGAAACGGCGCTGCGCGAATTCGAAACCTATCGGATCGGTGCGGAGATCGATGGCGCCACCTATCAGGAGGCCGATATCGACCTTTTTCGCTCGGTGGTCACGGAAGCCGTCAGCCGGCAGGCGGCCATCGATCAGATGACCAATGGCGCCCTGGTCGACCGCTGGCCGATCGTGCGCATCGACCCCACGCTGCGGGCAGTGTTCCGCGCCGCCGGTGCCGAGCTTTTGGCCACCGAGACGCCGCCGCGGGTGATCATTGCGGAGTATGTCGAAACCGCGCAGGCCTTCTTTCCCGATGGGCGCGAGCCGAAGCTGGTCAATGCGGTGCTCGACCAGCTCGCGCGCAGCGCGCGCCCCCAGGCCTTCACCTAACCCTCCGCATCGCGACGCTTTTCGGCGTCAGATTTCCACGCAGATGTCGCCGCCAAGCTGGATGCCGCGCGGATGCAGCGCCACATAGAGCCACCGAAACTCATTGTCGGCCTCATACATGCTCCACAACCGGTACTCGATGCCGCCCCGGGTCGGCGTCCAGCTTCCGCGGATATTGGTGCGAAAGCCGCGGATGGTCAGCCCGCCGCCATTTTGAAAGGCGATGCCATAGGTGCGGCTGTCGCCAAAGCAGCTCAGATCGACGCCCGACAAAAGCGCGGTCACCTCCTGTGGCTCCAGCGCGTTTTCGGGCAGATTGCTTGGCGGCTCCTCGCGCGCAAGCGGCGCGGACGCATTCGGCGCGTTGTTTCGCGGCTCAAGTCGCTCTGCCGCGGTCAGCGGTGGCTCGTAGACCGTTCCGGTCTCGGCACAGGCGGCAAGCAGGAAAAGGACGGGTGGCAGCACCAGGCGCGTGACCATAATCTCTCACATCCAATCCAAACCAGACTACATTCCAGCGCAGTGGGACGGCCCGGTCAAGCGACAAGGGAGAGCCAGTGCGATGCGTGATCTGATCGAGGAGAGCACGACCCTGCCGGTGCGGGTGCGGCTGCACACCGAGCCGCTGGGCATCCTGGGCACGCTGCGCGCGGCGCGCAGCAACATCCTGCAAATCGTGCCGGAGCTGGCCACACGCCAGCCGATGATCTCGGCCAAAACGGCGACACGCTGGCACATGGTGATGCATCCGCGCGGGCTCAAACGCATTCTGCGCGACAATGTCGAGGCCTATCCGCGCTCGGTCGTCTCAAAGCGGATCCTGGAGCCGGGGGTCGGTCACAGCCTGTTCCTGGCCGAAGGCGCGGAATGGCGCTGGCAGCGGCGCACCGCCGCGCCGGTCTTTGCGCATCGCAATCTTGTCGAGCTTGCGCCGGTGATGGAGGCGGCGGCCGAGGCCTCCGTCGCACGGATCGCGCGCCAGCATGGCGGCATCGCCGATCTTTATGCCGAGATGGTGGCGGTGACCTTCGACATCATCTCGCGCGTCACGCTGGCGGGCGGCGGCGCGATGGACCGGGGCGAGGTGCAGCGCGCAATCGACGCCTATATCCATTCCGTGGCGCGCATTTCGATCGTCGATCTTTTCGGCGCACCGGCTTGGGTTCCGCGGCCCGAAACTCTGCTGCGCCCCAACACGGCGGGGCGCCTGCACAAGGTGGCGGACCGGGTGGTCAAGGCCAGGCTGTCGCAAAGCGCCGCTAAGCCCGATCTTTTGGATCTGCTGATTGCCGCGCTCGATCCCGAAACCGGGCGCAAGATGAACCCGCTGGAGCTTCGCGACAATCTGCTGGCCTTCATTGTGGCCGGGCATGAAACCACCGCGCTGGCGCTGGCCTGGTCGCTTTACCTGCTGGCCTTTGATCCGGACGCCCAGTCGCGGGCCCGGGCCGAAGTGGCCGAGGTTTTGGGCGATCGCCGTCTCGCCACGCCCGAAGATCTCGCCCGGCTGCCGTTCTTGCGGGCGGTCATCGATGAGACGATGCGGCTCTACCCGCCGGCGGCCTTCATCGCGCGCACCGCCCAGGCCGAGGATCGGGTCTGCGGGCGGGTGGTCCATAAAGGCGACACGATGATGCTGCCGTTTTATGCCCTGCATCGCCACCGTCTTTATTGGGAGGAGCCGGATGCCTTCCGCCCCGACCGGTTCCTGGACCGCAAGCCGGCGCGCTTCACATATCTGCCCTTCTCGGACGGCCCGCGCATCTGCATCGGCGCGGGGTTTGCACTGATGGAGGCGCAGATCGTGCTGGCCACGCTGCTGCGCCGCTTCTCGTTTGTCGCCGTCGGTCATGTGCCCAAGCCCAGGCTGGTCATCACCTTGCGGCCCGAGGGTGGGGTGAAGCTGCGGGTGATCGATCATCTGGCCCCGAGCGCGGCATCCGCCCGCTGAGCGTGCCGCAACGCCGAAGCAAGGGGCGTTTCAATGGGCTGGCTCCGGGCTGGGTGCACAGGACCCCAGCGCGTCAGATTGCGGGAAGGTCAGCCGGCCAGACGGTCCATCGCGGCAGCCAGGTCCAGATCGAGCTGGGTGAGGCCACCGGCATCATGCGTGGTCAGCGTCACCTCGACCCGGTTGTAGACATTGGCCCATTCCGGATGGTGATCCATCTTTTCGGCCGTCAGCGCAATCTGCGTCATCCAACCGAAGGCGGCGGAGAAATCGGCAAAGCGAAAGGTTTTGGCAAGCGCGTCTCGCCCCGCGGTCTCGGTCCAGCCGGCCGCAAGAAAAGGGGCGAGCGCGGTCGCGCGGTCGGTGAGATTCTGGGCCATGGTCGAGCGGTCCTCTGGGCTGGGTTTGGCGCTGTGTTGGGCAGGCTCGGTGTTGGGCAGGCTCGGTGTTGGGCAGGGCGCGGTGTGGGACGGGGCGCGCGGGTCACTCCTCCTGATCGGGGCAGCGGCGGAACGGTCCATAATCGGTGAGCACCTCGATCTCATGATCGACCGCTGCGCGCTCCTGCTCCAGATATTGCGCAACCGCACGGCGGAACCCGGGATCGCCGATCCAGTGCAGCGAATGCACCGGCACCGGCAGATAGCCGCGCGCCAGCTTGTGCTCGCCTTGCGCGCCGGCTTCGACCCGGGTCAGACCATGGGCCAGCGCCCAGTCGATCGCCTGATAATAGCACAGCTCGAAATGCAGGCAGGGATGGTCCTCGACACAGCCCCAATAGCGGCCGTAAAGCGTGTCGCGCCCAATGAAGTTGAGCGCACCCGCCACCGGTCGCCCGTTGCGCAGGCACAGCATCAGCAGCGCATCGTCCCGCATGGTTGCCTGAACCGCGTCAAAAAAGGCCCTGGTGAGATAGGGCTGACCCCATTTGCGGCTGCCCGTGTCCTGGTAAAAAACCCAAAACGCCTCCCAATGGGCGGGGCTCAGATCGCCGCCGGTCAGCGCGACGATTTCGCCGGCCCGTTGGGCCGTCGCCCGCTCTTTGCGGATGTTCTTGCGCTTGCGTGAGGAGAGGTCGGCCAAAAACGCTTCGAAATCGCCATAGCCGCGGCTTTCCCAGTGAAACTGCTGGGTGGTGCGGTGGAGCAGCCCCAGCTCGGCGCCTTCGCCGGCCTCGGCTTCGGTGCAAAAGGTGATGTGGACCGAGGAGACGCCGTTCTGCCGCGCCAAGGCCGTGGCGCCTTCGACCCGGGCGGCGCGCGCAATCGCCTCGGTCTCGCCCGGGCGGGCCAGCAAACGACGCCCCGTGGCCGGGGTGAAGGGAGCCGCGGCCTGCAATTTGGGGTAGTATTCGCCCCCCGCCCGCTCATAAGCATGGGCCCAGGCATGGTCGAAGATATACTCGCCCTGGCTGTGGCCCTTGGCATAAAGCGGCATCACACCGATGACCGCGCCGTTGAGCTTGGCAACCAGATGCCGGGGCTGCCATCCGGTGCGTCGCCCGACCGAACCCGAGACCTCTAGGGCGCGCAGAAACCGATGCGTGGTGAAGGGATCGAACGGCCGGCCCGATGCGGCCTCCGGGCAGGCGCAGGCATCCCACTCCGCCGCATCGATTTGCGACAGATCCTCCAAAACGTCGATCTCGATGCGGGCGCCGCCATCCATGCCGATGAATGTGTTGGGCGAAGCGGCGAGGTCAATGCCGCTGCGGCTGTAGCGCCGCAGGTCGGTAGCCTTCGAAGGTCACATTCTGCGCATGGCGCAGCGCTTCGGCCTCCTCAGCCGCCGAGCGGATCGTCCAGCACAGCACCGGAACCCCGCGACGGCGCAGGGCCGTGATCGCCGGCATCTCCAACGCCTGGTGGTGATGCGAGACAAAGCTGGCTCCAACCTGGTCGAAATCCACGATCTCGGAGAGGGCTGCACAGCGTGCCGCCGAGGTGCCGGGCCAGTCATCCGGGCCAAACGGGCAGGTGGTCAGGCCGCGCGGCAGGCCCGGCGCGCGGTCTTTGCAGATCGCCATGCTGTGCGGGTTGAAGGACATCAGGGCAACCGGACCGTCATACTCCTCTAGAAGACGGCAGGTGGCGGTTTCCAGCGCTCCATCCACTGGACCCAGGCAGCCGCTTTGATCCTTGATTTCGATCAGCAGTGGCGCGCGCCCGGCTGTGAGGGTCAGGATCTCGGCCAGGGTTGGGATGGTCTCTTGGCTCCCGGTGAGCAAAGTGGCGCCCAAGGCCGCGGCATCGAACGCATGCACCGGACCCACGCGCCCGGTCAGCCGATCGAGCGTGTCGTCGTGAAAGACCATCGGGGTGCCGCAGCGTGCCCTCTGAACATCAAGCTCAATGCCGCAACCGGCATCGATCGCCGCTGCGACCGCGGCGCGGGAGTTCTCCAGACACCCGCTCGCGGCGTCATGCAGTCCGCGATGCGCAATGGGCTGGGTGAGAAACGCGGCGGACAGTTCAGCCATCAGCGCCAATCCTCTCGCCAGACGGTCTCCACAGATGCGGGTCCTCGCGCCCAAATGACGATCTGCACGCCGGGCAGTCCAGTCGACATCGAATGCCGAGCCGATAGCAAAGGTCCAGTCGGCCATCTGCGCCCGCGCCAGCTCGGTTCGCGTCTTTGCAATTGCGCGGTGCGCCGTCGGCGGCAATCACGCGATGCGAAAGATGCCCTCGACCTCCACCGCCACGCCAAGCGGCAGGGCCGCGCAGCCGACCGCAGCCCGTGCATGCCGGCCGCGATCGCCAAACACCGCCACCATCAGATCGGAGGTGCCGTTGATCACGGATGGTTGGTCGGTGAAGTCGGGCGTCGAGTTCACAAACCCGGTCAGCTTGACCACCTGCACCAGCCGCGAGAGGTCGCCGCCTAGTGCTGCGCGAAGCTGAGCGATCAGCGCCAGCCCGCAGGCCTGGGCGGCCGCTTTGCCGGCCGCCACATCCATACCATCCCCAAGCCGGCCGCGGATCGGCCCGTCCGGACCCAGCGAAATCTGGCCCGACACAAAGACCAGGGTTCCGCTGATCACATAGGGCACATAATTGGCCGCCGGCGCCGGAGCCTCGGGCAGCTTCAGCCCGAGCTCGGCGAGCTTCTCCTCAAAACCGCTCATCTCTCCTCCCCAGTTTTGTGTCCGGCGCCGTCACTCCTCGCGCAGCGCCTGGTTAAAATAGTCCATGAAGGGGCGGATGATGTAGTTCAGCGCCGTGCGCTCACCGGTTTTGATATAGGCCTCGACCGGCATGCCGGGCAAAAGCTCCCGCCCCTCAAGCCGCGCAAGC
>JBCDDO010000159.1:0-6950 GCA_039180245.1 Pseudomonadota bacterium
ACGATGCCGCCGCCGCCGGCGATCACGAACCCGTCGCGGGTTGCATCGAAGGGGCGCGAGGCCGTTTGCGGGCTGTCATTGTATTTCGAACTCATCGCGCCCATCGCGTCGAAGAGGCAAGAGAGCGTCCAGTCGAGCTCCTCGCCGCCGCCAGCAAAGACGATGTCCTGCTTGCCCAGCTGGATCTGCTCCATGCCATTGCCGATGCAATGCGCCGAGGTCGAGCAGGCCGAGGTGATGGAGTAGTTCACGCCCTTGATCTTGAAGGGTGTGGCCAGCGTGGCCGAATTGGTCGAGCTCATGCAGCGGGTGACCATGAAGGGGCCCATCCGCTTGGGGCTGCCGGTCTCGATCACCTTTCGATGCGCTTCAAAAAGGTTGCGGGTCGAGGGTCCGCCCGAGCCCACGACCAGACCGGTGCGCTCATTGCTGACCTCGCCTGGCTCCAGCCCCGCATCGGCAATCGCCTGCTCCATGGCGATGTAGTTATAGGCCGCCCCGGCCCCCATGAAGCGCAGCTGCCGCTTGTCGACATGCTCGGTGATGTCGATCTGCGGCAGTCCATGCACCTGGCTGCGAAACCCGTGCTCGGCATAGTCCTCGGAAAACCGAATGCCCGAGCGACTGGTCCGCAGCGCCTCCAACACCTCCTCGGCATTGTTGCCGATCGACGAGACGATCCCGAGGCCGGTGATCACGACACGGCGCATCCGCGCACTCTCCTCGCTATCCGGCCGCAGCCGGGGCGGTCAGCGGCCCGGTATCTTGGGGATCGGCATCCTGAAACAGCCCCACGCGCATGTCGGTGGTTGTGTAAATCGGATTGCCGTCAACCTCCATCACCCCATCGGCGATGCCAAGCTTGAGCTTGCGATCGATCACGCGCTTGAGGTTCACAGTATAGCGGACCAGACGGTTGTCGGGCGTGACCATGCCGGAGAACTTCACCTCGCCGACGCCCAGCGCGCGGCCCCGTCCCGGCAGGCCCAGCCAGCCCAGAAAGAAGCCGGTCAGCTGCCACAGCGCATCGAGCCCCAGGCAGCCTGGCATCACCGGATCGCCGGGAAAATGGCACCGGAAAAACCACAGATCCGGCTTGAGGTCGAACTCGGCGGTCACAAAGCCCCGCTCATGCGTGCCGCCTTCCGACGAGATCCGCGTCACACGATCCATCATCAGCATTGGCGGCTCGGGAAGCTGCGCATTTCCCGGGCCGAACAGATCCCCGCGTGCACAGGCCAGCAGCGCATCGTAGTTGAAGCTGTCGGCGCGCGACATGAGGTCTCCTCGCATGAACATCGAAGGACTGGAGGGTGTTCCCTATCACCCTGCCGGTTCCGGGTGCAAGACAGATAGGACGCGCGGCAGGCCGGCCAAAGGGGTGCAGACGCGGTGAAGACTCGATTTTGAGTGGCAAAGACGCTAGATGTGCATCAGGATAAGCGAACTCTGGCTCGAGGACCGATGGCTGAGGACTGCGTCAGGATGCATGAGGACGTGTCGCGGCGCGTCGCGGCGTGGCTCACCTGTGGAGGTTTGCGACCGACGCGTCAGCGCCGCGCCCTTGCCGCCTTGCTGATCGGCGACGGGAAAAACCGTCATGTGACCGCGGAAAGCCTGCATGAAGCGTCGCAGCGGGCCGGCGACGGCGTTTCGCTGGCAACCGTTTACAACACGCTCAAGGCCTTTACCGATGCCGGTCTGCTGACCGAGGTGATGGTCAATGGCGCCCGCAGCCATTTCGACACCCGCGTCGACGATCACCCGCATTTTTTCTTTGAGGATGAAAACCGGCTGGTCGACGCGCCTGCCGATGCGGTGGCCTTGCAGCGGCTGCCCGACCCGCCGCCGGGCACCGAGATTGCCAAGGTCGATGTGGTGATCCGCCTGCGCCGCCGCGCGCTCTGAAGTTCAAGACCCTGCGCAACGCCGGGTGTCCGCCAGCGGTCTGGACGGCGGGATGCTCTAGCCCTCCGGGTCCGCCCCCCAAACCGCATCGCGCTGCAGCCAGCCATTATGCCCCTGCGCGTCGATCGCGCACCACGCCCCCTCACAGGCGATCAAGCTCGCAATCACGCCCTCCTCAAGCTCGGCAATCAGAGCGCTGCGCGCGTCCGGCGCATCGAAAAGCCCGGTGCGCGCGGCCCGCACGATGATTGTGCGGCGGCTGAGCAGGAAGAACTTGTTGACCCAGCCGCCGGCCCCGTCCGCATCCACGACCTTGCGCCAGACATCGAACTCGGCCACCACGCGCAGTGGCGTGCCGGGATGAAGAAACACCCAGTCGATGCGATGCTGGCTGCCTGGGCCGCGCCGGACATTGGCGCGCTTGCGCAGGCTGACATAACGCGGCAGCGGCTGGCGGGTGACAGGCCCCAAGGTGACCTCGACCGGCTGGGTTTGCGCCCACGTGCGGGCCCAGGGGGCCGAAAAAACCGTTGCAAGACCGCCTGCCAGCATTGTACGCCGCCGCATTGCCAAAACTCCCAACCACACCGGGCGCCACGGTGACGCCCAACTTCCGTTTTCAAGGTTGAATGTACAGCGCAGGAGAGTACCAGTTGTGCTCGCCTGGCGCATCAGGATTTCCACCCCGCCGGCCGATCTGCCGCGGGACCAGACCGCAAGGAGTGCACATGACCGGACAGCGCCCCCCTGGCACGCGCCCCAAGGTTGTCGTGACGCGCAAGCTGCCCGATCCGGTCGAAGCGCGGTTGCGCGAGCTGTTCGATGCCGAGCTCAATGAGGGCGACGTGCCCTTCTCGCGCGCTCGGCTTGCCGATGCGATGGGCCGGGCCGAGGTGCTGGTGCCGACCCTGTCGGACAGCATCGACAGCGGCGTGCTGGCCCAGGCCGGGCCGCAATTGCGGCTGATTGCCAGCTATGGCGCCGGGTTCGATCATATCGATGTGGCCACGGCCCTGCAGCGCAACATCCTTGTCACCAACACGCCCGGGGTTTTGGCCGAAGACACCGCCGACATGACCATGGCCCTGATCCTGGGTGTGCCGCGGCGTCTGGCCGAGGGCGCGGCTTTGCTGCAATCGGGCGCCTGGTCGGGCTGGTCGCCCATGGCGCTCAGCGGTCACCGGATCAGCGGCAAGCGCCTGGGCATTCTGGGCATGGGCCAAGTCGGCCAGGCGGTGGCGCGCCGCGCCCGGGCTTTCGGCTTGCAGATCAATTATCACAACCGGCGTCGCTTGCGGGCCGAGACCGAGGCCGATCTGCAGGCCCGCTATTGGGAAAGCCTCGACCAGATGCTGGCGCGCATCGACATTCTGTCGGTCAACTGCCCGCACACCCCGGCGACGTTTCATCTGCTGAACGCCCGGCGGTTGAAGCTGATGAAGCCCGACGCCTATATCGTGAACACCTCGCGCGGCGAGGTGATCGACGAGAACGCGCTCACCCGCATGCTGCGCGCGGGCGCTTTGGGCGGTGTCGGGCTCGACGTGTTCGAACGCGAGCCGGCGATCAACCCCGATCTGATCGGCCTGCCCAACGCGCTGTTGCTGCCACATATGGGGTCGGCCACGCAGGAGGGGCGGATCGATATGGGCGAGAAGGTGATCATCAATATCAAGACGTTTGCCGATGGCCACCGCCCGCCCGACCAGGTTCTTCCCTCTATGCTGTAACGTCCGCCAGGCGAGCCGGAGGCCCACAAAACCCCTGTAAAAATTGACCCAAATCTGCAGGTCCCGGAGCGCTCTGCCTTCTCTGCGCCACATTTCACACATTTTTTAGCCTTTGTGTGACGGATTCGACTCTGATCCTCCCCGAATCTCCTGTATGATCACCAAGTTAACTGGAGTGCAGAGCAGTTGGCGTCGCCAAAGGGTGGGCTGAGTGGGGGGACTTTGGCGAGTCCCGTTAACGTTGCGGAGAGATGATATGCCCGGACAGTCCGAGAGCTTCAGCTTTCTATCCGAGACCATAGGGGTCGTTTCGCTTCCTCATATTGCAGGAATGGCGCCGAATACATGGATCGCGATCTTGCTGATCGTGTTCGTCTTCGCGGTGTTTCTAATGGGCGCGCCCGGCCGTCGCCGGCGCTAACACGCACCCCGAGGACCACGAGGCAACCGGCACCCGACCGTCTTTGACAGGATGAAGATCAGTGTCGCAGTAACGCGACAGGTCATCGTTGGGTAGCATCGGCCTTTGCTGCGCAGACAGCGCAATCTGGACGACGATTGGTGGCAAAGATCTGGGTTTCGGCCAACAGGCCATCGTAAATCAGCAAGCGACCCGCCAATGTGGTGCCGGCACCGCTGAGATGTTTGATCGCCTCGGCAGCCATCATCGACCCCATGATGCCGGCAAGCGCGCCCAGAACGCCCGCCTCGGCACAGGCCGGAACCTGGCCGGGTGTCGGCGGCTCGGGAAACAGGCAGGCAAAACAGGGCGCGCCCAGATGCGGCGCGTAAAACGAGATCTGGCCCTCCCAGCTGCCCAGCGCCGCGGCAATCAACGGCACCTGTGCCGCCACACAGGCCGCATTCACCACCGCACGGGTAGCATAGCTGTCCGACCCATCGAGCACGAGATCCTGCCCGGCAACCAGATCGGCGGCGTTTTCGGCATCCAACCGGAGCCGATGCGCCTGCAGCGCGATCTCCGGATTGAGCGCTTGCAAGCGCTGCAAGGCGGCCTCGGTCTTGGGCGCCCCGATCGAGGTTGTGTCGAACAGAACCTGACGCTGCAGATTGGACAGATCGACCAAGTCGTCGTCGATCAGGGTCAGCTTCCCGACACCGGCCGCCGCCAGATACAAGAGCGCCGGTGCGCCCAACCCGCCGGCTCCGACAACCAACACCGAGGCGGCCTTCAGACGCGCCTGGCCCGGGCCGCCAAGCCCGCGCAACACGATGTGGCGGGCATAGCGCTCGAGCTCGGCATCGGAAAAGGCCATCAAAGCCCGTCGAACAAAGCCGTCGACAAATAGCGCTCGGCAAAGCTGGGAATGATCACCACGATGCGCTTGCCGGCCATGCCGGGGCGGGCGGCAAGTTCAAGCGCCGCGGCCACCGCCGCGCCGGAGGAAATGCCCGCCGGGATCCCCTCCAGCGCTGCAAGCTGGCGGGCCGCGTCGAAGGCCGTCTCATTGGCCACGGTCAGCACTTCGTCGATCAGCTCGGTCTCTAGGATCCCGGGCACGAAGCCAGCGCCGATGCCCTGGATCTTGTGTGGCCCGGGCCGGCCGCCCGACAAAACCGGGCTGTCTTCGGGCTCAACAGCCACCACCTTCAGCGCCTCGCGGCGTGGTTTGAGGGTCTGGGCAACCCCGGTGATGGTTCCCCCGGTGCCGACGCCCGAGACAAACACATCCAGCTCACCGCCCGTGTCGGCCCAGATCTCCTCGGCGGTCGTGGCACAATGCACGGTGGGGTTGGCGGGGTTTTCGAATTGCTGGGGCATGATCGCGCCGGGCACTTCGTCGAGCAGCGCATGCGCGCGGGCGATGGCGCCGCTCATCCCCAATGCAGCCTCGGTCAACTCAAGCTCGGCGCCCAGCAGGGCGAGCATCTTGCGCCGCTCGACCGACATGCTCTCTGGCATGCACAGGATCAGCCGGTATCCGCGGGCCGCCGCGACAAAGGCCAGCGCAATGCCGGTATTGCCCGAGGTGGGTTCGATCAGCGTACCGCCTGGCTTCAGATGGCCCGATGCTTCGAGCGCGTCGATCATCGCCACACCGATCCGGTCCTTGACGCTGGCGATCGGGTTGAAGAACTCAAGCTTGGCGCAGATCTCGGCCGGAACGCCGGCCGCCTCCGCCAGCCGCGAGAGCCGCACAAGCGGCGTGCCGCCAATGGTCTGGGTGATGTCATCAAGGATGCGTCCGAGAGGCGGCCTTGCTTGGGTCATTCCTGTCATTCCTCCGATCACGGCTTTTTTTGCAGGTGGCGCCTTAACGGGCCGCAGGGCGCATTCCGGCTCAGATCGTGAAATCGGTCCCTGCCTCATCGGCCCGACGCACGCCAACGGCTTCGGCCCGGCGGCACAAATCCTCCATCGTCATTGCGTCGAGCTGCTTGAGGAGCTGGTCCTGCAACTCCACCCAGATCGGTGAGATGACCTTCTCGCCCAGCTCCGCCGCCGAGACCGGCTCTTCCTGATCGGCCTCCATCTCGCTGACCAGCCGCACGATCTCGCCCAGCGTCACCCGTCGCCGCTCCCGCGCCAGGGTATAGCCGCCTTTGGGCCCGCGCACACCCTTAAGCACGCCGTCACGCACAAGCTGCTGAAGCACCTGCTCCAAATAGCGCGCCGGGATGCCCTGACGCTCGGTGATGTCGCGGGCCTGAACCGGGTTGGGACGGGCATTATAGGCCACGTCAAGCACCGCCTCCAGCGCCAGAACCGTCTTGCGCGACAGCCGTATCATCGCCGGTCTCCCTCCCTTCGTTCCGCTATTGGCCAGTCGGGCTTACATCATCCGATGCCGGATCGCCTGGGTCAAACCTGGCCGCATCCAGCGCTGTTGCGCCGGATTGCGTGGCATGCAATCCGGTCGAGCCAAAGCCGTTCGGGCCCCGGACCGTTTCCGAAAGATCCGCGCATTCCTCCCACAGGATGCGGGTCACAGGTGCGAGCACGGCTTGCGCAATCCGATCGCCATGGACGAGCGTCACCGGGCCCGCGCCCAGATTGACAAGAAGAACCGCAAGCTCGCCGCGATAATCGCTGTCGATGGTCCCAACCCCATTGACCAGCGTCAGCCCGTGCCGCAGCGCCAGCCCCGAGCGTGCACGGATCTGAAGCTCAAACCCCGATGGGATCTCAACCGCAAAGCCGGTCGGCACGGCATGACGCGCCAATGGGGCCAGTGTGACCGGCGCCGGAAGGCAGGCCTGCAGATCCAGGCCCGCAGCGCCGGCAGTCTGATAGGCGGGCAGCCCCAGATCGTGGAGCCCGACGCGCGCGATGCGCAGCGATCGGTTCAT
>JBCDDO010000160.1:0-6887 GCA_039180245.1 Pseudomonadota bacterium
ATCTGCCGGTCCTTCTGGCGCAGCACGACGCCGAGCACGCGGCGCCATGTCAGCGCATCTCCCCGTGCCAGCCGCCGGCTGACCTCATAAAGCCCCACCGCAACAAACGGGCCCAGAAGCGGAAACCCGACCGCAAGCGGCAGCACCGCCCAGGGGATGCGCCAGAGCTCCAGCACGGCAAATATCAGCATGCCGCAGATCACATAAACCCCGCCAAAGAACAGACCGAAGCGCGGGGCGCTTTGGAAGTCGCGCCAGCCGGCGCTGGCCGCGGCCCAGACATCGCGGGGTGTGAGCGGAAGGATGCGCAGCGGTTGGGCGGGCGACGTCACGGGGCCAGCTCTCTCTTTTGATCCGGGCTCGATTGGCGCCGGGGCCGTCGCCGCGCGCCTTGATCGGTATCAAAAATGACCGCTGGAATGTGCCGGGGAACACCGAGAGCGTGGGCTGGCGTGCCCCGGCATCACCCGCGGCGCTGTCAGGGCGGCGCATAGGTGAACATCACCGTCTCATCTGCCGTCGCACCGGTGGCGCGGTAAAAGGCACAGGCTGCCGGGTCGCGCGCCTCGGCCAGCACCCAGACCGTGGCGAGGCCCTGCAACCGCGCATGGGCGCGCAGACATGCGATCAGCGCCCGCCCGATGCCCTGCCTGCGATGGGCCTCCAAAACCGAGATCTCGTTGATCCAGAGTTCGCCCGGCTTGTCGGGATGGTGGTGGTCGAGTGCCGAGGCAAAACCAACCAGCACGTCGCCGCTGACCGCGCCAGCCATCAGGTTGCGCGGATCGGAGAGGTATTTTTCAGCCGAGGCCGCGGTGACCGGCCCATCAAAAAGCCCCGCCGGTGCAGTGGCAAGAAGGCCGAGATGCTGCGTGGACAGAAGCCGGATCTGCGCAGGCGCTGCGCCACGCATGGCCCGCGCCCAACCCGTGCCCAGCCCGCGCCCAACCCGTGCCCAGCCGGCGCTTAGCTGGAGCGCCGCAATCGCACCGCCGTGCCATAGGCGACCACTTCGGCCGCGCCCTGCATGACCATCGAGGTGGCCAGGCGGACGCAGACGACCCCGTCCGCGCCCATCTGCGCGGCTTGCTCAAGCATGCGGTCCATGGCCTGTTCGCGGGTGCCGCCCATCAGGCGCGCGTATTCCTTGACCTCGCCGCCCACCAGATTGCGCAGCGCCGCGGTGATGTCCGAGCCGACATGCCGCGTTCGGATCGAGGCGCCACGCACCATGCCCAACGCCGTTTCGATCTCATGGCCCGGAATGCTGTCGGTGGTCACCACCAACCGCGGATCAATGCTCGATGTTTTCATAGCGGTCATCCTCGCGGTTGGTCAGTCGTTCAAAGACGATCCGCAAGATGACGTAGGCGGCAAACAGAAACAAGGCGAGCGCCGGCCACAAGACCCATCCGGCCAAGATCATCCCGGCCAGCAACCCCGCAAAGACGGCGACCGCCGCAATCAGCGCAGCGGCGGCAACGGCGATGAGGACCAGCCGGTCGACCGGCATGTCAGCCGGCGGCAAGCTGGTTGTGTTTGCGGGCCATGAACTCCTTGGCCGTCTCAACCGCGACGGCGGCATCGCGGCAATAGGCATCGGCGCCGATCGCGCGCCCGAACTCCTCATTGAGTGGCGCGCCGCCAACCAGCACAACATAATCGTCGCGCAGACCCTTTTCGACCAGGGTGTCGATCACAACCTTCATATAGGGCATCGTGGTGGTCAGAAGTGCGGACATGCCAAGGATGTCGGCCTCCTCGCGCTCCAGCGCCTCCAGATAGGCCTCGACCGGGTTGTTGATGCCCAAATCGACGATCTCGAAACCGGCACCCTCCATCATCATCGACACCAGGTTCTTGCCGATGTCGTGGATGTCGCCCTTGACCGTGCCGATCACCATTTTGCCCATCCGCGGCGCACCGGTTTCGGCCAGCAGCGGCTTTAGGATCGTCATGCCCGATTTCATGGCATTGGCGGCCAAAAGCACCTCGGGCACAAACAGAATGCCGTCGCGGAAATCATCGCCCACGATCTTCATGCCCGCAACCAGCGCTTCGGTCAGCACCCGATAGGGCATCCAGCCGCGGCCCAGAAGGATGTTCACACCCTCCTCGATCTCTTCCTTCAGACCGTCATAGAGGTCGTCATGCATCTGCTGGACAAGCTCGTCGTCCGGAAGCTCGTTCAGAATGATCTCATCATCATCGGACATGGCGTACCCCGTGGTCCTCTCCACCCGCAGTCATGCCACCCGGCGGGTAAGCGCACGCGGTCAAACGCGACAAAAAACCGTTTCCAACCGACTGATATGGCGAAGTTGCGCAGTCTTTGGGCAGTGTGCTCCCGTCACGCGCGCCGCCGCCGGCGCTCGCGCTTGGGCGCGGGGGCTTCGCCCAAGCCATCGCCGGCCGAGGAGAACCCGCCAAGCCGTGCGGCGACCTCGTCCAATCCCGGGCGCGGTCCCGGCGGCACGGTTTCCAGCGCGTGGCGCATCGCCTCCAGATGCGCGGGGGTGGTCCCGCAGCAGCCGCCAATGATCCGTGCGCCGGAATCGCGGGCGATCACCGCATAATCGGCCATCAGATCGGGCGTGCCGTCATAATGGATATGCCCGTCGACATATTTGGGAATGCCGGCATTGCCTTTGGCGATGATGATCGCCTGCGGGGTGGCCTCGGTCATGCCCAGGATGGTGCGGATGAGGTCGGATGCGCCGACGCCGCAATTGGCGCCAAACGCGATCGGGGCGGTGGAGAGCTGTGCGGCGAGGCCGGCCATATCGACCGAGGTGACGCCCATCATCGTGCGGCCGGCGGTGTCAAAGCTCATGGTGCAGCAAAAGGGCGCCCCGATGCTTGCCGCCGCTTCGCTTGCTGCGCGCAGCTCTTCGGCCGAGCTGATCGTCTCGGCCCAAAGCACATCGGCGCCGCCCTCCATCAACCCCTCGGCCTGTTCGCGGAACGCGTCGACCGCATCCTCATGGCTGAGCGTGCCAACCGGTTGCAAGATCTCACCGGTTGGGCCCATCGAGCCCGCAACGACCACCGGGCGGCCCGATGCATCGACGACATCGCGCGCCAGCGATGCCGCAAGGCGGTTCACCTCACGCGCTTGGTCCTGCATCTCATGCAGCTTGAGCCGATAGCGCGTGCCGCCGAAGGAATTGGTGAGGATGACATCCGCGCCGGCATCGACCGAGCCCCGATAGAGCGCCCGGATCTTTTGGGGTTCGTCGAAATTCCAAGCTTCCGGCGCATCGCCCGAGGCGAGGCCAGCATTGAACAGATTGGTGCCGGTCGCGCCGTCGGCCATCAGCCAATCACGTTTGGAGAGCAAAGAGGAAAGAATGTCTGACATGTGTCGCCGGTCCATAGATCAGAAAGCTGGATAAGCGGTTACGCTTCTGCAGCGATCTCTTTAATGCGCTGCACCATAGCCCGCAATCCGTTCGATCGTTGGGCCGAAAGATGGCCAGAGAGGTCAAGCCGGCCAAATTCGGCCTGCGCGTCGAGCGTTGCGATCTCCGACGCCCGGCGCCCATTGACCAGGATGCGCAGCAGCGCGATCAGCCCACGCACGATCATCGCGTCTGAATCGCCATCAAAGGCAATGCGCGCGGCGGGCCCAGTGCCATCCTGCCGGGGCACCAGCCACACCTGACTGGCACAGCCCTGCACCCGTGCGCCGTCGGTTTTCAACGCCGCGGGCAATGGCTCCATATCGCGCCCAAGCTCGATGAGATAGCGGTAGCGCTCTTCCCAATCCTCAAGAAAGGCGAAGTTCTCGGCAATCTCGTCGAACGCAGCCCCGGCCGGGGCCGTGTGTTCTGCATTGCCCGGCTCGCCGCTGCCATCTGTCATGTTCACCGAAGGCGCCCTCCATCGCTGCGCCCCGATCCGTCGAGGCGCAGGGGAGAGTTAGGACTAGGCGACGCCCAGTTCCAGTCCGAGGGTCTCTCCAAGCCATTGCAGCGCCCCCTCCGCATCGCCGCGCCGGTCGATATCGGCGCCATCGGGGCGGCGGATCATCAACACCGGCAGGTTCAGCTGCCGGGCTGCCTGCAATTTGGGCCATCCGGCCCGCCCACCGATGTTGCGGGTGACGACGACATCGATCTCGTGCTTGCGAAACAGCGCGATCTCAGACGCGATGCTGACCTCGCCCGCCGCGTCCAACAGGCGGCCATGCGCAATGTCGGGCAGGTTTGCCCCCGAGGGCAGGCGGAAGAACACCCGGCGCCCGCGCATATTGCTCAAAGGTGCCACCTGATTTCGGCCGATGGCCACGAAGGGGCGCTGAAAGCCGCCGCGCAAAATCTCGGCCACCGCGCCACGCGGATCCCGGATCGGCACCCATTTGTCGCCCGCACCGGGGCGCCAGGCATGGCGCAGCAGGCGCATGCATGGAATGCCCAGCCCGCCGGCAATGTCTGCCACCGCGCGTTCGAAGGCCGCCGACCAAGTATGCACCGCGATGACCACGGCCGCGACGTCGCGCAGCAGATCAGCGATGTCGGCGCGACGCTCGATGATCAGCTGGATGCCCGGTTGCGGATTGTCGGGGATCGGCTGGCCCGGTGCGCGAACCAACACGGTGTCTATCCCGCATTTGTTGCGCAGACGCGAGGTCAATTCCTCGCCCTCTGTCAGCCCGCCAAGGACGAGCACGCGTTTTTCAGTTCCCACCATTGCACACTACACTTTCAAAAAACTGTTCTCTAACATAGCAGGAGTTTCATGAAGGGTCTGCTATCTGGAGATTGTAATGCGTCCGTCCTATCTACCGCTGGTCGCTGCGCTGACCATTGCTGGTTGCAGTGTCGATCCCGAAGAGGCCGACGTCAACCCTTTTGAAACCATTGAGGACGAATCGGCAGAGCGCCCCGCGATCCAATTCGACCGCGTGGCCATTGTGGAAAGCCTTGAGATCGGTCAGGCCTATCGCGGGATGATCGCCCAAGTCTCCGCACTTGCTTCGATGCAAGGGTATTTTGCCCCGGAATTACGGCTGATCGATGACGGTCAACCGGATGCCGAGGGCTACATCGTCATGGAGTTCGTCGCGCGCCCTCCCGACAGCACGGCATTGGAGGCCGCTCTTGCCACCCGTCGGTTGGTCGCGGCATTGTTCGTGCCGGAGGAGCTGGCCGCGGCCGCCCAGGGCGTGCGCGTGCTGGGCGTTGAAAACAGCGTCGCACGCCCGTTCTAGACTGGGAGAAAGCGCATGCGCAGCGCCGACATTGCGGTGGTGGGGGCGGGCATCGCTGGCGCCGGCGTGGCCGCACATCTTGCACCGCATGCCAAGGTTGTGCTGCTGGAGCGCGAGGACCGGCCGGGCTATCACACCACCGGACGGTCGGCCGCGGTCTTTGCGGAGAGCTATGGGCCGGCCCCGATCCGGGCGCTGACCCGCGCCTCGGCGGATTTCTTTGAAGCGCCGCCCGAGGGGTTTGGCCCGCTCCTCTCGCCGCGCGGCATCCTGATGATCGCCCGCGAGGACCAGCGTGGCGCGCTCGATGCATTGATCACGGAGCTTTCGGCCGAAGCCGAGGTCGCGTGTCTGGATGAGACGGCATTGCGCGCACGTCACCCGCTGCTGCGCCCAGGCTATGCGGTGGCCGGCATGGAGGATCCCCGCGGTCAAGACATCGATGTCGCCGCGCTCCACCAGGGGTTTCTTGCAAAAATGCGGTCCGCCGGCGGGGAATTGCTCACCCGGGCGGAGGTCACCGGCCTGGCCCGCGACGGTGCCGGCTGGCGGGTTGAAACCGCGAATGGGCCGGTCTTGGCCGGCATCATTGTGAACGCGGCCGGGGCCTGGGCGGATGGTTTGGCGCAGATGGCCGGGGCCGGCCCCGTCGGCCTGCAGCCCAAGCGGCGCACGGCGCTGATCGTGCCGGCGCCGGCGGGTCTCGACCCCGCGCCCTGGCCGATCACGATCGATGTGGAGGAGCAGTTCTACATCAAGCCCGATGCCGGCCGGTTCCTGATTTCGCCTGCCGACGAGACGCCCTCGCCGCCCTGCGACGCGCAGCCCGAAGAGCTCGACATCGCGCTTTGTGTGGACCGGATCGAAACCGCGTTCGATCTTCAGGTGCGCCGGATCGAGGCGAAATGGGCGGGGCTGCGCAGCTTTGTCGCCGATAAAGCGCCGGTTTGCGGGTTCGACCCGCAGGTCGAGGGGGTCTTTTGGCTTGCCGGGCAGGGCGGCTATGGCATTCAGTCCGCCCCGGCGCTGTCACGGCTTGCCGCGGCCCTGGTGCGGGGGGAGGCGATGCCGGCCGACATTGCCGGGCAGGGCCTGACCTTGGCTGCGATTGCGCCCGGGCGGCCGGGCCTGATCACTCCAGCGGCGGCAGTGCCTTGAGATAGGCGGCTATTGCCGCCCTGTCCTTGGGTGGCAGCTTGGCGGTGTTTTCGATCACCGCGACCATGGACCCGCCGGCGCTGTCGAAATCGGGCGTAAAGCCGCTTTCCAGGTAATAGGCGATGTCGCTTTCCGACCAGGTCAGCTTGGCCGGGGTGATGTTGGGAATGCGCCCCGGCCCATCCGGGTTCGGACCGCCGGCCATCCAGCGTGCCAGATCGAGCCCGCCCAAAGCGTCGCGCGGCGTGTGGCATTCGGCGCAATGCCCCGGCCCTTCGACCAGGTAACGCCCGCGAAGCGCTGCCTCGCTGAGCCCGTCTTCGGGCAGCACCGGGTCGGGCGTGGCGTAAAGCAGCTTCCACAGGCCGATCCCCCGGCTGATCGAAAAGGGAAAGCCCAGCGAGTGTGGGGCGCTGGGCGTCGCGTCGGCCGGCAGCGTTTTCAGGTAGGCAAAGAGGTCGAGCAGATCGCCATCGCGCGTCCGTGCATAGGCGGTGAAGGGAAAGGCGGGATAGTA
>JBCDDO010000161.1:0-6883 GCA_039180245.1 Pseudomonadota bacterium
CCGCGCCCATTTGAGCAATCTCGGCATGTGCTGCCAAAATCGCTGCGGCAAATGCTTCTGGGGTTTGGGCGACAAGTGCATGTCCCGCAGCGGCGATGCCGGTCAACCGGCCACGCTGGGGAAGGGCCAGTGCTGCATGCGCAGCGTGCGCGGTGGCCGGCGGGGTGATCTGGTCTTCGGCGCCGAACACAATGTCGATGGGAATGGTGACCCGCGCCAGATCCTCCAGCAGCCGCCCCGAGGCAAGCATCCGTGCGGCCTGGGCATAGCCCGGCAGGCGCACCCGCGCCATGCCCGCCTCCACCGCTGCGACCAGGTCCGGGTGCGCCCCTGGCGCATGGATTAGCCTTGGCGCGCGTGCGGCGGCAAACCTGGCCGGCCCGAGCCGCTCGAGATCCTCAATCCGCGCCCGCGCCGCATCGCTGAGCGGTCCGCCTTGCGGCATGCCATGGCCGAGGGCGGGCGAGGCCAGGACAAGCCGTGCGATCCGCCCCTCGAACCGGGCCGCATAGGCGCCGGCGATCAGCGCCCCCAGGGAATGCCCGACCAGCACCGCCGTTTCCACGCCCAGATGCGCAAGCCACCGTTCCAGCGCCACGGCATATTCGGCAGGCAACGGCCAGTCGCCATCCAGGGGCTCGGACCCGCCATAGCCTGGAAGGTCCCAGGCAATCACCCGCAGATCGGGCGGCAGATGCGCCAGAAGCGGCGCGAACCCGCCGGACCAGGAGCCGATGCCGTGCAAGAGCACCAGGGCCGGCCCGTCGCCCGGCCGCTCGGCCCAGCACATGCCCGGGGCACCAAGGGGCGTCAGCCGGTTCATGCGCCCTGTCATGCGCCCTGTGATGCGCCCTGTCATAGGAAGGTGAACCCGTTGTTCACGGGCAGGGTCTGGCCGGTGAGGGGCAGCGCTGCCTCGGAAAGCAGGAAGGCAATGGCGCCGGTGATCTCCTCGGGTGCCTGGGGCCCGGGCACCGCACGGCCATCGGCATAAAGCTGGTGCCGGGCTTCGGGCACATATTCGGTCGAGGCGGTCGTGAGGATGCCCGGAGCGACCGCCGTCACGCCCACCCCACCCGGCCCCAGCTCGCGCGCCAGCGAGCGGGTCATGGCGATCACGGCGCCTTTCGACGCGGTATAGGCGATGAGATTGGGCGCGCCCCAAAGGGCGGTGTCCGAGGCAATGTTCACAACCCTCCCCGAGCCTGAGGCGCGCAGCCAGGGCGCCACGGCCCGGGTCATCAGCCAAAGCCCGCGGATGTTCACCTGCATAACAGCATCGAAGGTCTCGATGGCGACCTCTTCAAAGCCGATCCCGCCGATGCCCGTGGCGATTGCGCCATTATTGACCAGACCGTGCAGACGGCCGCCGGTGATCTCGGCCACCGCCGCACCCAAGGCGGCGATGCTCTCGGGCGCACCCAGATCGGCCGGCAGGAAGGTTGCGCCCAGCCGGTCGGCCAGGGCCGGCCCATCGCTGCCCGGCAGATCTGACAGGAGCAGCCGCGCGCCGTCATCGGCCAGGCTTTGCGCAATGCAGGCGCCCAGCCCGCCCGCCGCGCCGGTGACGAGGATATGCCGACCGGCCAGCGTCACTCGGCCGCCATCTGCGTCTGTTCGAACTCGATCTGCCGGCGCGCCTCATTCATCAAAACCCGGCGGATGCGGCTGACGCCCAGATCATGCTGATAGAGCATCTCGCGCCGGCGGGCGTCGTCGGGCATGCCCTCCAGCATCACCCGGTCCTGCTCCAGCACATTCCAATGCCGCTCCTCCAGTGCTGCGCGGTAAAGGAACCGCCAGGCGTCGCGGGCAAGCCCTGTGACCTGGCGCATGCGCCAGAAAAAAACCTTGCAGGTCCGCGCGTCCATGGGGGTTACGAAGCCCACGATCCGGAACACCCCGCCGGGACCGGCGGCCTTCGGATAGGGGATCTCCAGAAAGCAGAACATGCCGCCCTCATGGATCTCGAACTCGGTCCAGTCGAAGTTTTCGCCAGCCTGCGCCACCCGGCTGACCCGGAACCCGGCCTGGGTCTTGTCGAGCTTCAAAAGATCCTGCTTGGAGCCGAAGGCCAGGGTGAAGCTTTCAGCATGCAGATAGCAGCCATGCATCGGGTCGGCGAGGTTGTCGAGCGCGTAGCGGTAATTGGCCTCCCAGACCGCGGTGCACAGGAACCCCTCCCAATCGGGGTCGGACATGCAATCGGGCAGGGTCAGCGCCGGAGGTTCGGGCCGGTCCGCCGAGGGGATATAGACGAAAACCGCATCATTGGCCTCGGTCACCTGAAAGGCGCGCACGGCTTTGCGGCCCTCCAACGCGCATTCGGGCATGGCCGGCACGCGGACCACAACGCCCTCTCGGTCCACCACCACCCCATGATAGCGGCAGCCCAGATTGCCCTCATGCACCTCGCCGTAAGAAAGCGGCGCGCCGCGATGCGGGCAGAAATCCTCCAGACAGCTCAGCCTGCCATCTGCATCGCGCCACAGCACGATCTTTTCGCCCAAAAGCCGGGTGCCATAGGGCCGGTCGGCGCGGATCTCGACGGATTTGGCCACCGGATACCATTGCCCCGGCAGGCCGCGATTCACCCGCGCCTCGATCTCTGTCTTTAGGTCGGTCATTTCGAACCCTCCTGGAGACGTCAGTGGTCGGCCTTGGGAATGTAGTGGAGAACGCGCGTTTCGATCCGCACGATCGCCATGTAGAGCGCAATGCCGATCAGCGTGAGCAGAATGATGGCATTGAAGACCATCGCCGCATTGGCCTGCCCGCCGCCGAACGAGATGAGATAACCGAGCCCGGTATTGCCGCCCACAAGCTCGCCCACGGTCACGCCGATCACCGCCAGAGTGGCGGCAATGCGCAGGCCGGCCATCAGGTTGGGCAGGGTCGAGGGCATCTCGATCTTGGCAAAGATCCCCCAGCGCGAGAGGTTATAGGCCCGGGCCAGGTTCACCAGATCGCGGTCGACCGTGCGCATCGCCTGCAGCACATTCACCAACACCGGAAAGAAGACGATCAGCACCGTGACCAAGAGCTTGGGCATCGCATTATAGCCAAACCACATGATGAAGAGCGGTGCGAAGGCCACCTTGGGTGCGATCTGCAACGCCAGGATATAGGGAGAGGCCACCCGCTCCCAAAAGGCCGACATCCCCAGAAGATAGCCCAGGGCCGCGCCCAGCGCCGAGCCGATCAGAAAGCCCAGCAGCGTGAAAAGCGCGGTCGAGCCGGTGTGGCGCAGAAGATCCTCCTGCGCCCACATGCGGGCAAGCTCATCGAGGCATTGGCTGAAGGTGGGGATGATGAAGCGCGGCACGTCGAGCGCGGGGGGCAGGAACTCCCATGCCAGCAGCACCAGGGCCAGAAGCCCCAGGCTGGCAAGCGTGGTCGCGCCCGGCCGGGGCAGCCGCCCCAGCCGCGCCGGCTGCTTGAGATCGGCGCGCTCTGTCGTGTCGGTCACGTGTCGCTCTTCCGCCCGATGCTCACTGCACGAACTGGTTGGTGTAAAGATCCTCGACCGCCACCGCGTCGCGCACGATCCCCGCATCGAGATAGAAGGCCTGAACCTCGGCGATGCGCGTGGCGTCAAAGCTGCCCAGGGGCTGGTTCTCGGCCTCGGGGTAGATCAGCGAGGAATAGGCCCGCATGATCGCCTCGATGCCTTTCTCCTTGCCCTGATGCTGGGTCACGATGGCGGTGTAATCCTGGGCGGCCTGCTCGGGGTCGGCCGTGATGTCGCCGATGGCACGCAGCACGGCGCCGACAAAGCCCTGCACCATCTCGGGCCGCTCGGCGATGGTTTCGTCCGAGGCGATGATCGCCTGGGCCATGGCCGGAAAGACGCTGTCGACGGGCATCTGGTTCATCTCAACACCCGCGCTCTGCACCGCCGCGATCCATTCCGGCACGCCCGAAAAGGCCTGGATGTCACCTGAAATGGACAGCTGAATGATCCCGCCCGGGCCCACCGCCTGGATGTCGACATCGCTTTTGCTCAGCCCGGCCGAGGCCAGCACGCCCAGAAGGTTGTAATAGGTGGTGTCTTGGAACGACAGAACGCCGATGGATTTGCCTTTGAGATCGGCCATGGTCTCGATCCCCGCATCGGCGCGCCAAGCGATCTGGGTCAGGCCCCGCCCACCCAAAAGCGCGACGCCGCGAATGTCGAGCCCGTTGGCACGCACGATGATCGGTGTGTCGCCGATGCCGCCGCCCAGATCGGCATTGCCCAATGCGACCTGGGTGGCGACATCCGCGCCGCCCTTGCCGACCTGGAAGGTCACGTCGAGCCCCGCCTCTTCGAAATACCCCTTGCCAAGGGCCAACTGGAAGGGCGCAAAGGCGGGCAGGAAATCGGGCGCGGGAAAGAGATAGGTGACCTTTTCGGCCGCCGCCGCAGTGCCCGCCGCTGTGCCCGCCGCCGCACCGGCCAGTGCGACCAGCGCTGCGGCCAGGGTGGTTTTGAAGAGCTGTTTCATGTGGCTGTTCCCTGTTGGCTGTTTGGTTCTTGTGGGTGTCAGATGACGCGCTCTTCCAGCCGCAGATGTCGGAAAAGCTCGGCTGCATAGCTGCCAACCTCTGGCATCACCCGCCGCTTGATGGGCTGGTCGCGATGCGGCAGGTCGACCCTGATCTCGGCGATCACCGTGCCCGGTCGTTCGGACAGAACCAGGATGCGGTCGGCCATTAGCACGGCCTCCGACAGATCATGGGTGATCAAGAGCGTGGTCTTGCCGGTCTGCGCGATGGTGCGCGCAAAGCTGTTTTGCAGCAAAAGCTTGGTTTGCGCGTCGAGCGCCGAGAACGGCTCATCGAGCAGGATAATCTCGGGATCGATGGCAAGGGTCCGGGCCAGCGCCGCGCGTTGGCGCATGCCACCTGAAAGCTGATAGGGGTAATGCTCACCAAACCCCTCAAGCTGGCAGTTCGCCAGCTCGGACGTCGCCCGCCGCCGCCGCTCGGCCGGGGGCACCTTTCGCGCCTCCAGCCCAAACTCGACATTGGCCTGGATCGACCGCCAGGGCAGCAGCAGATCCTTTTGCAGCATGAAGCCGACATGCGCCGAGGGCCCGGTCACCTTCCTGCCGCTGACCAGAACCTCACCCGCGCTGGGCGCGTAGAGCCCCGCGGTCATGCTCAGGATCGTGGATTTTCCGCAGCCCGACGGGCCGACGATTGCCACGAATTCGCCTTCGCCGACGCTGAACGACACGTCCCGCACCGCCGACAGCATGCCGGTTTTCGTAGCAAAGCTCTTGGAGATGCCGCGAAACTCAAGCGCCATAGCCATCCGCCTGATAGGCCGCGTCGAGATCGGCATTGATCGCGGCCAGCTCTTCGGCCAGCAGCGCCTCGGTCCAATCGGTGCGGCCGGAGCGCGGGGCGGGAATGCCGGCCTCGGCCAGGGCCGCGGCGACGGCGGCAAAATCATGCTGGCCGCGGCCGAACACCTCCATCAGCGCCTCGGCAAAGGCCTGTTCGGCCGCGCTCAGCGCCCGACCCCGCGATTGATGCGCAAGATCGGCGCGCCCGGTGTCGCGGGCACGCGCCGAAAGCCGGTCCTGGAACGCATCCATACCGTCGCTCCTCAGCCGGGCCGATAGACGACGCCGTCATCGCCGTCGCAGCCGATCACGCACCAGACCGTCGCCGCCCCGGCGCCGGGATTGCGGAACCAATGCGGCTGGCCGGCCGGTGTCTTGACAAGATCGCGCGGGCCAAGCTCGACCTCCACCGTCTCGCCGTCGCGCGCCCAGCCCACGATCAGGCTGCCCTCCAGCACCATCACCGCATCCTCGACCGGGCGGGTGAACGGGGCCACGCCGGCGCGCGAGGGCACGCCCCACATCTCCTTTCGGCAGGTCTCCGAGACGATGCCGCCATCGCCCACATAGATCTTGCGGGTAAAGCCCGCATCCTCCCACAGCGTCGGCTGGTTGGCATGGCGGATCACATACTGGCCCATCAGCGCCTGGATCGGATGCGCGCCTGCGGGGTCAAAGGGCAGGGTCTTGCCGGGCTCGGCGCCAAAGCTGCGGGCGAGTTCAGGCGCATGTTCCTTGGGGTGATAGTGATAGCGCGGCGGCAGCGGCTTGCCGACATCGACCGAGATCGACATCAGCACCGGCTCGACACCGTCCACCCGAAACCCGTGGCCGATATCGCGGGCGTTCAGGATCATGTCCTTGGGGCCCAGCTTGACCTCGACCACCTCACCGTCGCGCTCCCACCCCACCACGAGCACGCCCGAGATGATCAGGAAGCTCTCCTCGATCTCATGGCTGTGGCAGGCCGCATAGCGCCCAGGCTCCTTATAGATCAGCGACAGGGTGAAATGATCGGGCTTGAGCGTAGAGGCGTCGTTGACCTTGGGCGAGCCGCCCGCCCCGATATAGCGCATCTGCGCGCGGGCCAGATCGGGGAACCCCGCATTGGACGGGAAGGCGTGCCAATCGAAGTCTTTGTCGACATGCCGGCCAGTCTGCGCGGCAAGCTCGGCGGCAAGCGGTGAAAGGCTCGCAGGGCGCTGCACATTCATCGGCGGACCTCCTTGAGACGTCGTGGGCGAAGCCTAGACGGCCGATGTTTTGCATGCGAGACAGTGTTTCATGGATAAAACGCAGGCGCCGCGCGACGAGGTCGACCGCTATCTGGTTCCCGGGCTGGCGCGCGGGCTGATGGTTCTGCAGGCCTTTTCGCCCGAGCGTCGCGAGATGAGCCTCAGCGAGATCGCCGGCCATCTCGGCACGACCCGGTCGGCGGCCTTCCGCACAGTCTACACGCTGACCCATCTTGGCTATTTGCTGCATGACGGGCGGACCAAGACCTATGCTCTGGGGCCAGCGGTGCTGCGCCTCGGTTATGGATATCTTGC
>JBCDDO010000162.1:0-6880 GCA_039180245.1 Pseudomonadota bacterium
GGGTCCAAGCCGCATCGAAGGTGACCTCGGCGGCGCGCAATCCGCCCAGATAGAGCGTGAACCGGTAATCCAGGCTGTTTGCCTTTGCAGCCGCGCCAGTGCCCAAGGCAAGCGCGCCGCCAAGCAAAGCCATGCAAAACAGTCGTGCCGAAACCCGCATTGGTCGTCCGCTCCTTTCCTTCTTGCGCTGTGCCGGGCCGCCCAGCTCTGGACTTCCACGCTTGAACGGGGCGAAACAGGGGCTCCGTCGCTCTGCCCGCGACGTGAAACCGGTGCAACGGAACCTCACGCGATGACACGCCAGATCGATCCTGAGGAGTTGGCCCCGGCCATTGCTCAAGGCGACCGCCGGGCCCTGGCCCGCGCGATCACGCTTGTCGAATCCACGCGCCCCGATCATCGGATGGCGGCCCGGGCGCTGCTGGCCCGCCTGCCGTCACGGCCAGCCATGCGTCTGGGGCTGACCGGAACCCCCGGTGTCGGCAAATCGAGCTTTATTGAGGCGTTTGGCATGCATCTGGTGCAAGGCGGGCATCGGGTGGCCGTGCTGGCGGTCGATCCGTCATCGGCCCGCACCGGAGGCGCAATCCTGGGCGACAAGACCCGCATGCCGCAGCTCGCCCGGGCGGCGAATGCCTTCATCCGGCCAAGCCCGGCACGCGCCAGCCTGGGCGGCGTGGCCCGCCGTACCCGCGAGGCAATCGCGCTGGTCGAGGCGGCGGGCTATGACATCGTTTTGGTCGAAACGGTGGGGGTGGGGCAGTCCGAGACCATGGTCGCCGAGATGACCGATCTTTTCGTGCTTCTGATCGCCCCAGCTGGCGGCGATGACCTGCAGGGTGTCAAGCGCGGCATTATGGAGCTTGCCGATCTGATCCTGGTCACCAAGGCCGATGGCGCGCTTGCCGAAACCGCCGAGCGCACGGCGGGTGACTACCGTGCCGCGCTGGGGCTGATGCGTCCGCGAGCCGATGCGCTGTCCGCCGCGCCAGAGGTGCTGACTGTCTCTGCCCATGAAGGAGGCCGGATCGCCGAGGTCTGGCAGCGCATTTCGACACTGGTTGCGGCACGCACGGTCTCCGGTCTGCTTGACGAGCAGCGCCGTGCGCAGGCGGTCTCGGCCCTATGGAGCGAGATCGGCGCTGAGCTGATGGCCCGGTTTCGTGCCGACCCGGCTGTTGCGGCGGACACACCCGCCATCATCGCTGCGCTGCGTACGGGCGCACTTGCACCCGACGAGGCTGCAGCGCGGCTGATCGATCGGCATCTTGGTCATGCGCGGTCCCGTGCCGGGGGTTGACCTGCCCGGCCGGCCCTTTTATGCACCCGGTTCCGAAACGCGCCCCGCTCGCGGGGTCGCTTGACACGATCGGGCCGCGGCCCGCCACCACATCCGGGGATCCGACCATGTCGCGCCGCTGTGAACTGACCGGCAAAACCGTGCTGACCGGCAACCGCGTCAGCCACTCCAACATCCAGACCCGCCGGCGCTATCTGCCCAATCTCAATGCGGTGACGCTGCAGAGCGATGTTTTAGGCCAGAGCTTTCGGCTCAGGGTCTCAGCCTCCGCCCTGCGCACGGTCGATCATCGCGGCGGGTTCGACGCGTTTTTGGCCAAGGCGGACGATGCGGAGCTGTCCTCGCGCGTTCTCAAAATCAAGAAACAGATCGAGAAGAGCCAAACGGCGGGCTGACATCCGCGCGCGGCACTCCGCGCGCTAAGGGGTAGCGATTCGACGCTGTTTGCGGCAGTCTCCACCTATGATGTGGCGTCTGGTCGTCATCCTGCTTTTGGTGGTTTCGACCCTGGTTCCGCGGCACTCTGTGGCAGCGGCGGATGGCGGCTTGACGGTGATCTGCACGCCGACAGGGCTGCGCAGCATTCCCATACCCGCCCTTCACAACGAGGGCTCTCATAGCGAGCACCAAGACCATCCATGCCCCGGCTGCATGCCCGGATCGCATGAAGGGCCCGTCACACCTAGTGCCATGCGCCCAGCGCAAGGCTACAGCAAAGCCAGGGCGGTTTTCGACACGCCCCATCTCCTCCACGCATGGCGGGAGCGCCCAAGATCACGCGGCCCTCCGCCTGGGATCTGAGCGCTCAATCCCACATCACGTATCGAGGAGATCACTCATGAAGATCCGTATCTCGGCGCTTCTCTGCGCCAGCGCTGTCGCAGGCATGGTCGCGTTTCCTGCCATGGCCGGAGACATCACCGTCGAGGACGCCTATGCCCGGTCAAGCAATCCGCGCGCAGGTGCCGCGTTCATGATCATTCGCAACCATGGCGAGGCCGACCGGCTGGTCGAAGCCCGCTCAGACATTGCCCGCCGTGTCGAGCTTCACACCCATCTTGAGGAAAACGGGGTGATGAAAATGCGAGAGGTGCCCGCAATCGACCTGCCGGCCGATGGCAGTGTGGAACTCAAACGCGGCGGCCTGCATGTGATGTTCATGGGACTTCTGGAACCCATGGAAGAGGGCGAGAGCTTCCCGCTCACGCTGGTCTTTGAAAGCGGCGAAGACCTGACCATCGATGTGCCGATCGATCTGAGCCGTTAGCCCACAGGCTGGTGGCCTGCCGGACCAGCCGCTTGCGCATGGGTCGATCTTCGGTTCGGGGCGCAGCGGCTGGGTCGCCACATCAGTGACCCATCACCCGGCCCTGGCACGGGCAGGGTCAGGGCGTCAGCATCTCGGCCACCCAGCGCGGCACGAGGTCGCTCGCCGGGCCCTGCCGCACCTCTTCAAAGAGCGACGCACCGTCGGATGGCTCCAAATTGAGCTCCAGCGTCGCCGCCCCGGCTTGGCGGGCCTCGGCCACAAAGCCCGCGGCCGGATAGACGCTTCCCGACGTGCCGATGGAAACGAAGAGGTCGCAAGTGTTGAGTGCCGCGTCGATTGCATCGAGCCCGTGCGGCATCTCGCCGAACCAGACCACGTCCGGACGCACCGCATGGGCGCCGCAGGATGGGCAGGCGCTTGTCTCGGTGATCGGATCTGCGTCCTCCCAGCCATGTCCGCAGCTTGCACAAAGCGAACGCAAAAGCCGGCCATGCATATGAAGAACCACACGAGACCCGGCACGCTCATGCAGATCGTCCACATTTTGCGTGATCAGGAGCAGTTCGCCTGGCCAGGACGCTTCGAGCCGTGCAAGGGCGTCATGGGCAGGGTTCGGGGTTGCGCCGATCAGGTTTTCGCGGCGGGCCGAGTAGAACCGGCGCACCAATTCGGGGTTGCGCGCAAAGCCTTCGGGGGTGGCGACATCGGCAAGGTCGTATTTTGTCCACAGCCCATCGGCGTCGCGAAACGTGCCCAGGCCGGACTCGGCCGAAATCCCTGCCCCTGTGAGGATCACCAGTCGGCGCGGTTTGGTCATGCCGACACCCTGCCGTCCAATGTCCCGCAAGCGCGGGTCGCGGCAATGGCTGCAAAATGAACGGCACTGTGGGATTTGTCGGCAGACCCGTCCGGGAGGCGCCAAGTCTTGCCTATATGACGTGGCGACAGGGCAATTCGGGGGCGGCCATGCCGGCCATGGGCAGGTGCGGCAATGGCAAATGGTGACAGGGCGCATCTCTTCATTGCCGGCATTCCCGCTTCGAGCAGCTCAGCTCTGGCCCTTACCACGTGCTCGCCTGCCCTGGACAGAGCCAACCAACCGCTGCCGGCCTTTCTGCAGCTTTCCACAGCTTTGTCCACAGTTCGCGGCAGGACGGATCGAACCTTTCCACACCGCTTTGAGATCCGGCCTAAGGTGCGGCGGCAGAGATATGCCATTCCCGCCGATCCTGGGCTCAGTTATCCACAGAGCGCTTGGGGCGTCCGAGAGGGGTCTTCCCTGCAAAGACGCCCGGAGCGATGAGCCGTCGGCGCCGAAGCGATTGCGGTCGCGGCACTTGATCTTTTCCCGGTTGCACGCCATATCGCGCGCCGACGCCAACGCACGCGCCTCTGGCCTGGCCGCATCCAGCGTTCACGCAGCGACGGTAACGTCTCTTTTGGAACACGTGGCCCGGTATCGGGTCTGGTCTGACGGAGATGACCATGTCTGCGAACGTGACCCTGGCGGGCCTCGCCCCGACTGCAATGCCGTTGTCTCGCGCCGAAGCGCATATCGCCGCGCACCGCTATGACCGGCCGACCCTGGTGCTTGACCCGGAGATCGTTGCCGCGCGGTACCGGTCGCTCAAGTCCGGCCTTGGCACGGCGCGCATCCATTATGCGGTCAAAGCCAATCCTGCGCCCGAGATCCTGTCCCGGCTGGTGGCCGAAGGCGCATGCTTTGACGCCGCATCGCAGCAGGAGATTGCGCTGTGTCTTGCGGCAGGCGCGGCGCCGGCCGATATCAGCTTTGGCAACACCGTCAAACGCATGCAGGACATTGCCTGGGCCCATCGTGCCGGCGTGACGCTGTTTGCGGCCGATGCGGTGGAGGAGCTGGAAAAGATCGCCGGCCATGCGCCCGGTGCCGAGATCTGCATTCGGCTGCTGGTTGAGCGAAGCGCCGCCGACTGGCCGTTGAGCCGTAAATTCGGTGCCGCGCCGGAATTGGTTCCCACGCTTATGGACCGTGCCATGGCCCTCGGGCTGCGTCCGGCGGGCATATCGTTTCATGTCGGCAGTCAGGCGCGCCGGCCGGAGATGTGGCACGACACGCTCGATGTGGCGCACCGCGTTTGGTGCGCCAGTGAAGCAGCGGGCCACCGGCTGGATGTGCTCAATATCGGGGGCGGTTTTCCCGCCTGTTATGGCGAGGATGTGCCCCATCCCACGGCATATGCCGCCGCGGTTCATGCCGAGGTCGCGGCGCGGTTCGGCACGGTGCCGCGGCTGATGGCCGAGCCCGGGCGGGGGCTGGTGGCCGAGGCGGGCGCGATCGCCGCGCAGGTGCTGCTGGTTGCCCGAAAGCGGCCCGGCGACGCGCTGCGCTGGGTTTATCTCGACATCGGCATGTTTTCGGGCCTGGCCGAGACCATTGACGAGGCGATCCGCTATCAGATCCTCACCCCGCATGATGGCGGCCCGGCGGGTCCCTGCATCTTGGCTGGCCCGTCTTGCGACAGCGCCGATGTGCTTTATGAACAGCGCCCGATGGATCTGCCCCTGGCACTCGCAGCCGGCGACCGGGTGATCATCCGAACCGCCGGCGCCTACACGTCGAGCTATGCCTCGGTCGGGTTCAACGGCTTTCCGCCGCTCGCCGTCGAGGTGATCTGAACGCATCGGCGGTTCGGCCGAAGCAAGGACTGCCCGCGGCCTGCGTGTCAAAGTCCGGGGCCACCTGGCCTCCGGCGCCAAGCGCGCAAGCTCCTAAGGCCTGGCACGGCATCAAGACCGGACGGGAACAATGCACGAACGGCCCCCTTTATCTTGTGGCCAGACCGCGCTACCTTTCCACCAATGGAAAAGACGGGGGAGCGGATGGCCGAGGCAACACTGTCGCAGCAGGCCATGGCCGCGCGGCCAGCGCCGTATCTTGACGGGCTCAATCCAGACCAGCGCGCCGCGGTCGAGGCGCTCGATGGCCCGGTTCTGGTGCTCGCCGGCGCGGGTACAGGCAAGACCCGCGCCCTGACCACCCGTATCGCGCATCTCTTGAACACCGGCTGTGCGCGACCCAATGAGATCATGGCCGTCACCTTCACCAACAAAGCCGCGCGCGAGATGAAGCATCGGGTTGGCGCGCTTGTCGGCGGGGTGATCGAGGGGATGCCTTGGCTGGGCACCTTCCATTCGCTCTGCGTGCGGATCCTGCGCGCCCATGCCGAGCTGGCAGGGCTGAAGTCGAACTTCACGATATTGGACACGGACGATCAGATCCGGCTGCTCAAACAGGTCATCTCAGCCGCGGATCTCGACGAAAAGCGCTGGCCCGCGCGCCAGCTTGCGGGGCTGATCGACCGCTGGAAGAACCGCGCGCAAGGCCCCGATCAGGTGCCGGCCGACGAGGCGGCCGGGTTTGCGCATGCCGGCGCCGATCTTTACCGCAGCTACCAGCAGCGGTTGCGCGATCTCAACGCGGTCGATTTCGGCGATCTGCTGTTGCATGTGGTTTGCATCTTCCAGACCCATGCCGATGTGCTGGCCAAATATCAGCGCTGGTTCCGCTACATTCTGGTCGATGAGTACCAAGACACCAACATCGCGCAGTATCTCTGGCTGCGGTTGCTGGCGCAAAACCATCGCAATATCTGCGTGGTCGGCGATGACGATCAGTCCATCTATGGCTGGCGCGGGGCCGAAGTGGGCAACATCCTGCGGTTTGAGACCGATTTTCCCGGTGCTGCGGTGATCAGGCTGGAGCAGAACTACCGCTCCACGGGCCATATCCTTGCCGCCGCCTCCGGGGTCATCGCGGCCAATGAAAAGCGGCTGGGCAAGACGCTGTGGACCGAGGCCGGCGATGGCGGCCAGGTTCGGCTGATCGGGCATTGGGATGGCGAGGAGGAGGCGCGCTGGATCGGCGAAGAGGTCGAGGCGATGGGCCATGGCACGCGCGGCCAGGACCCGGTCTCGCCCGATGACATCGCGATCCTTGTCCGCGCCTCGTTCCAGATGCGGGCCTTTGAGGACCGGTTTTTGACCATCGGGCTGCCCTACCGCGTGATCGGTGGACCGCGCTTTTACGAGCGCATGGAGATCCGCGATGCGATGGCCTATTTCCGCCTCGCCGTCAGCCTGGACGATGATCTGGCCTTCGAGCGGATCGTGAACACGCCAAAACGCGGCTTGGGCGATAAGGCCGTGCAGGAGATCAACCGCACCGCCCGGGCGCGCGGCCTGACGCTGGTTTCGGCCGCCCGGGCCCTGGTCGCCGAGGGCGGGCTGACCGCGCGGGCCCGCGCCAGCCTTAGTGGGTTGGTGGGCGA